>NZ_JASKYR010000422.1:0-6733 GCF_041028215.1 Streptomyces flavofungini | reverse complement strand
GCTCGGGGACGGGGCGGGCCAGTTCGCGTGCGGTGACGGCGGACCRGCCGCGGGCGCGCGCGATCAGCGCGTCGCGGGCGTGCACGGAGCCGACCACCAGCGGGCCCGCGAACACCAGCAGGCGGCTGCGCCCGCGCTCCGCCGCGGTGGCGAGGATGGCGTCGACACCCGCCTCCGCCGGGACGGAGACGATCTGCGCCGCGGGTGTCTGGAGGTCACCGACCGGCTGGTACGGCTCGGTCAGGGAACTGGTGATCAGCTCCGAGTCGGCCTCGCTGATCAGGCCGAGGCGCCGGGACTCGGCGACCAGATGGGTGAGCTGCTCGCGGTTGTGCACCGAGGCCAGCTCGTCGCGCGGGGTCACCCGGCACAGCCTGACCAGCGCGTTGCTGACCTTGTTCAGGAGGCGGATCAGCGGACGCACGGCCCTGACCACGGCGCGGAAGGGCGGGGCGAGCAGCATCGCCGACCGCTCGGGGTGCGCGATGGCCCAGGACTTGGGCGCCATCTCGCCCACCACCATGTGCAGGAAGACCACGACGATCATCGCGAAGGCGAAGGACACGCCATAGCTCAGCCCGCTGGGCAGCCCCCAGCCGTGCAGCAGCGGGTCGAGCTCGTGCGAGATGGCGGGCTTGGAGATCGAACCGAGCCCCAGGGTGCAGATGGTGATGCCGAGCTGTGCGCCCGCGAGCATGAGCGAGAGCTCGCGCATGCCGGCGAGCGCCGCTCCGGCGCCGCGCCGCCCGTCGGCCGCCGCCTTCTCCACGCGGTGCCGTCGGGCGGCGACCAGCGCGAACTCGGCGGCCACGAAGAAGCCGCTGCCGATCAGCAGCACGACCGTGAGGAAGAGCGCCATCGGGAAACTCATGAGCGGGACTCCTCGTGCGGGCCTTCGGCGCCGTGCGGGCCTGGGGTGTGGTGGCGCCCTTCGGCGCCGTGCGGGCTCTCGGCGTCCGGCAGCCGCTCAAGGCGCACGCGCTCGGCGACATGGCGGTCCAGGGTGAGTACGTCGATGACGGCCTCGGCCCCGTCGGCGAGGCGGACGGCGACGCGGTCGCCCACGGCGGGGAAGCGGCCGAGCCGGTCGACGATCAGGCCGGAGACCGTGTCGTAGTCCTCGCCCTCGGGCAGGTCGATGCCGGTGGCCTCGCCGACCTCGTCCAGGCGCCGGCCGGCGTCCACCAGCCACCCCCGGCCGTCGGGCACGGCCAGGTCCACGACGGTGTCGCTCTCGTCGGCGATGTCGCCGACCAGTTCCTCGGCGATGTCCTCGTACGTGACGACACCCGCGACGCCGCCGTGCTCGTCGAGTACGACGGCGAACTCGTCGTCGCGCTCACGCATCCGGGCCACCGCGTCCGGCAGCTTCAGGGTGTCGGGCAGCAGCAGCGGGCGCCGCGCCAGGGTCTCGGCCGTCGCGTCGCCCAGTTCCCGCGCGGACAGCCGCATCAGCTCGCGGACGCCGAGGACGCCGCCGATGTCGTCGGGGTGGTCGCCGAGGACGGGGTAGTTGGAGTGGCCGTGCTTGGCGATCAGCTCGACGGCCTCGGCGGCGCTCGCCTCGCGCCGTACGAAGACGGCGTCGGCACGCGGCACCATGACCTCGTCGAGCGTGCGCTCGGAGAACTCCAGGGCGTGGTCGAGCAGGGCGGCGGTGTCCCTGGGCAGCTCGCCCTGCTCGTGCGACTCGCCGATGAGGTGACCCAGCTCCTCCAGAGTGGCGCCGTGGTGCAGCTCCTCGACCGGCTCGATCCCCACCCGCAGCAGCAGCCGGTTGGCGGCGCTGTCGAAGACCCGCACCAGGGGCCCGACGACCTTCAGATACGCGAGGGTCGACGCGGCGAGCGACTTGGCGAGGCGCTCGGGCACGGCGAGCGCGAGGTTCTTCGGGGCCAGCTCACCGAGGACCATCTGCACGACCGTGGCCAGCACGAAGGCCAGCACGACCGAGATGCCGCCGACGGCGCCCTCCGGGACACCGATGCCGGTCAGCGCGGGCCTGAGCAGCGCGGACACCGACGGTTCGGCGATGAAGCCGACGACAAGGCCGGTCACGGTGATGCCGAGCTGCGCGCCCGACAGCATGAACGAAAGCCGCTCCAGGACCTTCAGGGCGCGGGCGGCGCGCTTGTCCCCGGCCTCGGCCTCGCGGGCCAGGGCGAGGCGGTCAGCGGAGACGTACGCGAATTCCTGGGCGACGAAATAGCCGGTGCCCGCGGTCAGGACGAAGACGGCCAGCAGGCCGAGTGCGGCGCTCATCGGCGCGTGGTGGGGGCCGGGCCCCGGGGGTCCGTCGGTCTGGCGGACAAAGTGCTGCTCCTCATGTGGTGCGTTCTATGACAACGGTCGTGGTCGGTGCCAGGTTCCCTGATTCACTCTCCGACGCCCTCGCGCGGCCTGCCACTCCGTGCGGGGGCGGCGCCGCGGGGGTCACCGGTCGGCCATGTGCGGACACCGCGTCCCGCCGGGCGGGAAGGCCGTCTCCGTCTCGTCCTCCATGGCGGCGAAGAAGCGCCGCCCCTCCGCCGACTGCCGTGAGGTGGTCCAGGTGTAGCCCTCGGCCGGGGCGAGCGCCGCGTGCAGCGCGTGGCGGCCGAGGCCCCGGCCCTGCCAGTGCGTGGCGACGGAGACGCTGTCGATGTACCCGGACCTGCACGGGTGACAGAGCCGGAAGACGAGGCTGCCGACGGGGCGGCCGCAGGGGTCGTACATGGTGAGGGTCCGGCGGCCGCCGGGCAGCGCCTCCGCGGCCTGGGTGAAGCGGACCTCGGGACCCCTGGCCGGTCCGCTCACTCGGCGCTTCCGTTCCGTACCCGGCCCTTGGCGAGGGTGGTCGCGTCCCGGGTGAAGGCCCACTTCAGCTCGGGCTCCATCGCGAAGCGGAAGGCGCGCTGGACCGGGGGAGTGCAGAGCAGGGTGATCACGGTCCCGGCGGCCAGCGTCACGGTGATCCCGCCCAGCGGACCGTGCAGCCAGTCGGCCTCGTACCAGCCCCAGAAGCGGGAGCCCTTGGCCAGGAAGCCGTGCAGCAGATAGCCGTAGAGCGTCCCCGCGCCGAGGGCCGTGAACCAGAGCTTCCGGCCCGGCACCCAGGCGAGGAAACAGGCGACCAGGACCAGGGAGCAGCCGAACATCGCGAGCGTCATGACGCCGCCCGCCCAGCCGGGCGCGGCCAGCTCCTGCGCGCTGTCGCGGCGGTAGAACCAGGCCGCGTTCATCCGGGGCGCCGCCCAGTGGGCGAAGGCCAGTGCCGCGGCCAGGACCGGCAGGGCGAGCAGCCGGACCTCCCCGCGGCGCACGAGCTGGAAGTGCTCGGGCTTGAGGACCAGGCCGAGGACGAAGAACGGCAGGAACTGAAGGACCCGCTGGAGGTCGAGGTCGTCGCCGATGTCGGGGGACACCGAGGCGAGGACCGCGATGGCGAGCGCCAGGGGGAGCGGCCACCGGACGACCTTCCACAGCGGGGTCGTCAGCCGCCAGATGAACAGCGCGGCCAGGAACCAGGTCAGATACCAGGGGTCCAGCAGGCTGATCGGGTACGTCGGGTCGTCACCGGCCCACCTCTTGAAGTACGTGTACGCGACCTCGAAGATCACGTACGGCACGGCGACCCCGGTGACCAGGCGCTTGAGGCGCTTCGGGCTGGCATCGAAGCTGCGCGAGAAGTATCCGGAGATCACGATGAACGCCGGCATGTGGAAGGTGTAGACGGTGATGTAGAGCGCGGCGGCGGCCCTGCTGTCGCCGCGCAGGGGCTCCCAGGCGTGGCCCATGGCGACCAGCAGGACGGCGAGGTACTTGGCGTTGTCGAAGAACGCGTCGCGCCGCTCGGCGGGCCGTTCGGCGGCCCGGCCGCCCGCCTCGGTGCCGCCGCCCGGAGCGGCCGGGGTCCCGGCCTCCGTCACGGGGGCGGCGGCCACTCGCGGGGGCGGCAGCGGCGCGGCGCGGCGGCCGGTCGACTGTGTCGCGTCACTCAAGATGCCTCCCGCAGTGAACCCGGACCGGCGCAAGCGCGTCTTACTCCGAATGCGGATGCCGCGCCGTCGCCGTGCGTTCCGGCACCCTAGCCACACTTCTACAGATGCGTAAAACCTCACTGGTGGTGCGCCTGGGCAGGACGGTGCGCCCCGCGCCCGGGGCGGCACGGGGCACCCGTCAGGTGGAACGGCGCCGTCGCGCGGCGCCCACCGGCCCGAGCGGCGGGGTCACGCGGCGGCCGGTGCCGGTCCCACCAGCTCTGAGAGGACGTCCTCCATCGTGACGAAGCCGAGCACCGTGCCGCTCTCGCCGGTGACCGCGGCCAGGTGGCTGTCCATGGCCCGCAGCGCGGTCAGTGTGTCGTCCAGCGGGGTGTCGATGCTGACCCGGGTGACGGCGTGCAGCGCCGAGCGCGGGAACGGCGCGTCCCGGTCGGCGACCCCGAGGGTGTCCTTGATGTGCAGATAGCCGAGGAGCGTGCCCTCGGGTCCGGTCACCGGGAACCGCGAGAAGCCCGCCCCGGCCGCCACCTGCTCCAGGCCCGCCGGGGTCACGGCGTGTCCGACGGTGCGCATCCGGGCGGCGGGGACCAGGATCTCGCCGACCGGCCGGGTCCCCAGCTCCAGGGCGTCGCGCAGCCGCTCACCGTCGGCGGCCGAGAGCAGTCCCGCCTCGCTGGAGTCGAGCACCATACGGGCGAGCTGGTCGTCGGTGAAGACGGACTCCACCTCGTCCTTCGGCTCCACCCGCAACAGCCTCAGCAGCGCGTTGGCGAAGGCGTTGATGCCGAAGACGAGCGGCCGGAGGGCGCGGGTGAGGGCCACAAGCGGCGGGCCGAGCAGCAGCGCGGTCCGCACCGGCGCGGCGAGCGCGACGTTCTTCGGGATCATCTCGCCGATCAGCATGTGCAGATACGTGGCCACGGTCAGGGCGATGACGAACGCGACCGGGTGGACGAGCCCGTGCGGCACGTGCGCGGCCTCGAAGGCGGGTTCGAGGAGATGGGCGATGGCGGGCTCCGCGACGGCGCCGAGCACCAGCGAGGAGACGGTGATGCCGAGCTGCGCCGTGGCCATCATCGCGGAGATGTGCTCGATGCCCCAGAGCGTGGTGCGGGCGCGCCGGTCGCCCGCGGTGGCACGTGGCTCGATCTGGCTCCGGCGCACGGAGATCAGGGCGAACTCCGCTCCCACGAAGAAGGCGTTGGTCAGCAGGGTCAGCGCTCCGACGAGGAGCTGCACGGTGGTCATCGGGAGCCCTCCGGCAACGGGTCGGCGGCCACGGCGGGTTCGGCGATGCGCACCCGGCTCGCGCGGTGGTGCTCGACCGCGAGGACCTCGATGCGCCAGCCGTCGTCCAGGCTGACGGTGTCGCCCGGCGCGGGGATGCGGGCCAGCCTGGTGGCGAGCAGCCCGGCGACCGTTTCGTACGGACCGTAGGGGGCCCGCAGGCCTATGCCGTCCAGTTGGTCGATGCGGACGCCGCCGTCCGCCTCCCAGGTGGCGCGCCCCTGCCGGGGCACGGCGGCGAGCAGCAGACCGGGCGCCGTCACCGGGTCGTGCTCGTCGCGGACCTCGCCGACGACCTCCTCGACGATGTCCTCCACCGTCGCTACTCCGGCGGTGCCGCCGTACTCATCGATGATCACCGCCATGGTCCGGGTGGCGCGCAGCCGCTGCAGAAGCCGGTCCGCGGTGAGGCTGTCGGGAACCAGGAGGGGCTCGGTGGCCAGTTCCGTGACCGGTGTCCCGGCCCGCTTCTCGGGGTCGAGGGCGAGGACGTCGCGGATGTGGACGGTCCCGATGACCTCGTCCAGCGTGTCGCGGTAGACGGGGAAGCGGGACAGGCCGGTGGCGTGGGTGAGGTTGGCCGCGTCGGCGGCCGTGGCGTGCATCTCCAGGGCGCGGACGTCCACCCGTGGCGTCATCACGTTCTCCGCGGTGAGCTCGCTCAAGTGCAGCGTGCGCACGAACAGTTCGGCGGAGTCCGGCTCAAGGGCGCCCTCGGCGGCGGACCGTCTGGCCAGCGCGACGAGTTCCTCGGGGCCGCGCGCGGAGGCCAGCTCCTCGGCGGGCTCAAGGCCGAAGCGGCGCACGGCGCGGTTCGCGGTGTCGTTCAGATGCCGGATGAAGGGCGCGAAGGCGGCGGTGAACCCGCGCTGCGGCCCGGCCACCACCTTCGCCACGGCCAGCGGGCGCGAGATCGCCCAGTTCTTCGGGACCAGCTCACCGACGACCATCAAGACCACGGTGGACAGCACCACGCCGAGGACGCTCGCCAGCGAGGAGGCGGCACCGCCGAGCCCGCTCGCCGCCAGCGGCCCGCGCAGCAGCGCCGCCAGCGACGGCTCGGCGAGCATGCCGATGACCAGGGAGGTGACGGTGATGCCGAGCTGCGCGCCGGAGAGCTGGAACGTCAGACGCCGGACGGCACGCAGCGCGCCCCCGGCACCCCGCTCCCCGGCCTCGGCGGCCCGCTCGAGCGCGCCGCGCTCGACCGTGGTCAAAGAGAACTCCGCGGCCACGAACAGGGCGCAGGCCAGGGTGAGGAGCAGGGCGACGAACAGCAGCAGAAGTTCGGTCATCGTGCCACCCCCGCTCCCGCACGCACGGATCGGTGACAGGGGACGGCACGGCTGGTACTGGGAGGCTCACCCATTGCGGGTCGTATTCCTTCTGGGTCGGTCGGGCTTGGTCGGTCGGGCTCGGTCGGTGGGTCGGGCTCGGTCGGTCCGGAGCGGTCGGTCCGGGGC
>NZ_JASKYR010000421.1:0-7436 GCF_041028215.1 Streptomyces flavofungini | reverse complement strand
GTGCTCGTGGGCGGCGCAGGGCGAACAGGACTCCGCCGCCGTTCTACCGCAGAGGACCGCGAGTAACGCATGACCGCTGACAGCAATCCCGCACTGCTCGACACCGAGGGCCACCAGGGCCCCGGGCACCTGTGCCTACCTCCTCTATGTGGCGGGCAAGCTCGGCGGCGCGGTCGTGTCGCTGTTCGCCGTGCTCGTCACCAGCTTCTTCCTGTTCCGGCTGATCCCCGGCGACCCGGTCAAGCAGATGACGGGCGGCAAGCGGGTCTCCGCCGAGCAGCTCGCCGCGATGCGCAAGGAGTTCGGCCTCGACAAGCCGGTCATGGCCCAGTTCTTCGACTACACCGGCAACGTCCTGACCGGCGACTTCGGCACGTCGTACCAGTTCCACGCGCCCGTGCTCGACAAGATCACCGAGGCGCTGCCCGCGACCCTGCTGCTCACCGGAACGGCGTACGTCCTCTACACGCTGATCGGCATCTGGCTCGGCACGCGCACCGCCTGGCGCAACGGAAGGCTGGGCGACCGCTTCCACACCGGGCTCGCCCTGACGCTGTACTCCGTGCCGTCCTTCTGGCTCGGCCTGCTGCTGATCATCACCTTCGCGGTCGGCATAGGGCCGGTCCCCGGGATGTTCCCGACCGGTGGCCTGGAGTCGGGCGGCGAGACCGGCTTCGCCTACGTCGTCGATGTCGCGCACCACATGGTGCTGCCCGTGATCACGCTGGTCGCCGTCGGCTACGCGCAGACCCTGCTGGTCATGCGCTCCTCGCTGCTCGACGAGATGGGCAGCGATTATCTGACCACCGCCCGCGCCAAGGGGCTCCGCGACGACCTCGTGCGCCGCAGGCACGCCGTGCCGAACGCGATGCTGCCGACCGTCACCCTGATGTTCGTCAACCTCGGCACGGTGGTGGCGGGTGCGATCCTCGTCGAGACCGTCTTCTCCTGGCCGGGGCTCGGCGGTCTCTTCTACTCGGCGTTGAGCGTGCCCGATCTGCCACTGGTGCAGGGGCTCTTCTTCGTCTTCTCCACCGCGGTCATCCTCATGAACACCCTGGCCGACGTGATCTATCCGCTGCTCGATCCCCGGGTGGGCCGATGACGACCGAATCCGCCGAGTCCGCCGCGACCACACCGGCCGCCCCGGGCTCGCCCGCCGCCACAGGCAAGAGCGCCCGCTCGCTGGCCCGGGCCCGCAGACGGCACTCCGCGGCCCGCTTCTGGCGGGAGTACCGCAGGCACCGGGCCGGGCTCTTCGGCCTGGCCGTGCTGGTCCTGATCGGGCTCGCCGCGGTCTTCGCGCCGCAGCTCGTCGGCTCGGACGCGCAGAGCGTGACCGACGCGCCGGGCAAGCCGATGGAGGCGCCGAGCGGCGAGTTCCCGCTGGGCACCGACCAGTTCGGGCGCGATCTGCTCGGGCTGCTCGTCTGGGGCGCCCGGATGTCGCTGACCGTGGGGCTGCTCGCCGCCGTGCTCTCGGTGGCCATCGGCACGCTGGTCGGCATCACCGCGGGGCACTTCAAGGGCTGGTACGCCACGGTGATCATGCGGATCACCGACTGGTTCCTCGTGATGCCGACCCTCGTCCTCGCCATCGCGCTGGCCGCGGTGCTCTCCGGCTCGATCTGGACCATCATCCTGGCGATCGGCGTGACGACCTGGCCGACCACGGCACGCCTGGTACGGGCGCAGACGCTCGCCGTGGAGTCGCGGCCCTACATCGAGCGCGCGCGGGCCCTCGGCGGCGGCCACGGCCACATCATGGCCCGGCACGTGCTGCCCAACGTCATGCCGCTCGTCCTCGCCCAGACCACGCTGGTGATCTCCGGCGCCATCCTCACCGAGGCCACGCTGGCCTTCCTCGGCCTCGGCGATCCGACGAGCGTCTCGTGGGGCGGCCTGCTCCAGGACGCGCGCGAGGCGGGCGCGGTCAGCGCCGGGCACTGGTGGTACCTCGCCCCGCCCGGCCTCGCCATCGCCGTCGTCGCACTGGCGTTCACCCTGTGCGGCCGTGCCGTGGAATCCGTGCTCAACCCCAGGCTGGGGGCCACCCGTTGAACGACGTACAGACCCCGTCGAAGGACGCAGGGGACACCGCGCCCCGGCGACTGCTCGACGTGCGCGACCTCGAAGTGACGTACGCGAACGGCGCCGCCGCCGTCCGTGGCGTGAACCTCCACGTCGACGCCGGGCAGAAGCTCGGCGTGGCCGGTGAGTCGGGCTGCGGCAAGTCCACGCTCGCCCTCGCCCTGCTGCGGCTGCTCCCGGCGGGCACCAAGGTGTCCGGCGAGATCCTGCTCGATGGCGAGGACGTCCTCACCATGAAATGGGGGCGGGTCCGCGCGGTGCGCTGGGCCGGTGCCTCGATCGTCTTCCAGGGCGCGATGCACTCGCTGAACGCCGTGCACCGCGTCGGCGACCAGATCGCCGAGCCGATCCTGCTGCACCGGAAGGCGACCCAGGCGGGCGCGAAGACCAAGGTGGGCGAGCTGCTCGAACACGTGGGGCTGCCCGCCGCCCGCGCCGAGGCGTACCCGCACGAACTCTCCGGCGGCCAGCGGCAGCGCGTGATGATCGCTATGGCGCTCGCCTGCGACCCCCGGCTGATCATCGCGGACGAGCCGACCACCGCCCTCGACGTGATGATCCAGGCGCAGATCCTGCGGCTCATCGAGCAGCTCGTGGCCGAGCAGGACCTGGGTCTGATGATGATCAGCCACGACCTCGCCGTGCTCTCCGACACCTGCGACCGGCTCGCGGTGATGTACGCGGGCCGCGTCGTCGAGGAGGGCCCGGCCACCGAGGTCTACGAGAACGCCAGGCACCCCTACGGCAAGGCCCTGTCGGCCGCCTTCCCGCGCATCGGTGACGTGGCGTCCCGGTTCGCGCCGCGCGGTCTGCCCGGCGATCCGCCCGACCCCTCCGCGCTCCCCACGGGATGCACCTTCCACCCGCGCTGCCCGGTCGCCCTCGACGTCTGCCCGACGGAGGACCAGGCCCTGCGGGACGCGGGCCCGCACCACCGCGCGGCCTGCGTGCACGCCGCCGCCGACCCCGTGGAGAGGATGCCCGTATGACCGCGACGGAGCCGGGCGGCACGCTGCTGTCCGCCGCCGGCCTGCACATCGCCTTCCCCGGCCGCAGGGGCGCGCCGACCGCGCGGGCGGTGGACGGCGTCGACCTCGACATCAGGGCCGGTGAGATCGTCGCCCTGGTCGGCGAGTCGGGGTGCGGCAAGACGACGCTGGCGCGTTCACTGCTCGGCCTGGTGCCGCCGACCTCGGGCCGGGTGACGTTCGCCGGGCAGCCGCTTGACTACTCCGGGCGCGCCCTCAAGGCGTACCGCAAGCGCGTCCAGCTCGTCCTCCAGGACCCCAGCGGGTCGCTCAACCCCCGGCACACGGTGTACGACGCGGTGGCGGAGGGGCTGCGCATCCACGGGTACGCGGGTGATGAGCGGGCGGCGGTCGCGGAGGCCCTCTCCCGGGCCGGGCTGCGGCCCCCCGAGCGGTTCTTCCTGCGCTATCCGCACGAGCTGTCGGGCGGTCAGCGCCAGCGTGTCGTCATCGCGGGCGCGCTGGTCCTCGAACCCGAACTCATCGTCGCCGACGAGCCGGTGGCCTCCCTGGACGCCTCCGTACGGGGGGAGATCCTCGCCCTGCTGCTGCGGCTCCGCACGGATCTCGGGCTCTCCGCGCTGGTCGTCACGCATGACCTGGGGCTCGCCTGGAACATCGCGGACCGGGTGGCGGTGATGTACCTGGGCCGCATCGTGGAGACGGGCACGGTGGAGGAGGTCCTGACCTCGCCCCGTCATCCGTACACGCAGGCGCTGCTTTCCGTGCTGCCGGAGGCTCCCGGGGACCCGGTGGTGCTCTCCGGCGAGCCGCCGGACCCGTCCCGGATTCCGGGCGGCTGCCGGTTCCACGCGCGGTGCCAGGTGCTTGCCTCGGGCGAGGCCGAACAGGTGGGCGTGGCCGCTCGCTGCCGGGGTGAGGACCTGCCGTTGCTCGCCGGGGGCGGCGAGACGCAGGTCGCCTGCCATTGGGCGGCGGCTGCTGCTTCCGGCGGGGCGCCTTGAGGAGCGTTTCCGGCTTTCCGCCGGTGAGGGCTTGTCGCGCAGTTCCCCGCGCCCCTTCAGGGGGCACGGGGTACCGCACGGCGGCTAGGCGCGGTCCGCCGCCTCGATGAGCTCGCGGGATCGCTTGACGTCGTCCGCCATCGCGACGAGCAACGTGTCGATGGAGTCGAACTTCGCCTGGCCTCGCACGAAGGCCAGGAAGTCCACGGCCACGTGCAGGCCGTACAGGTCGAGGCCGACGCGGTCGATCGCGTACGCCTCGACCGTCCGCTCGGTTCCGTCGAACGTCGGGTTCGTCCCGACGGAGATCGCGGCGGGCATCGCCTCGCCCTGGGCGTGCAGCCATCCGGCGTAGACGCCGTCGGCGGGGATCGCGGTGTGCGGCAGGGTCTCCACGTTCGCCGTGGGGAAGCCCAGTTCGCGCCCGCGCTGGGCGCCCCGGACGACGACGCCCTCGACGCGGTGCGGGCGGCCGAGGATCTCGGCGGCGCCCGTGACGTCGCCCTCGGCGACCAGGCGCCGGGTCAGCGTCGAGGAGAAGGGCTCGCCGCCGCCCGCCGCACCGCTGACGTACAGGTCGACGAGGTCGACCTCGTAGTCGTAGGTGTGGCCGAGCTCGGCGAGGAGGCCGACATTGCCCGCGGCCTTGTGGCCGAAGCGGAAGTTGGGGCCCTCGACGACCACGCGCGCGTGCAGCTTGTCGACGAGGACCTTCACCACGAAGTCGGCGGGCGACAGCTTCGAGAACTCGGCGGTGAAGGGCAGGATGAGGAGCGCGTCCACCCCGAGGTCCGCCATCAGCTCGGCGCGCCGGTGGTGCGGGGCGAGCAGCGGCGGGTGGCTGCCGGGGCGGACGACCTCGCTGGGGTGCGGGTCGAACGTGACGACGACGGCGGGCACGCCGAGCTGCCGGGCGCGCTCCACCGCGCGGCCGATGATGAGCTGATGCCCGCGGTGCACGCCGTCGTAGGAACCAATGGTGACGACGCTGCGCCCCCAGTCCTGGGGGATGTCCTCCAAGCCACGCCAGCGCTGCACTTCTTTGCTCCTCGCCGAACCTGTGTACGTCCGTTACGTCTGTACGTTCCCATTGCCGATTACGCAGGTCTAAGACTGCCATGCCGGAGGGCCCCGGCTCGCATCGGTGTCTCCCCGGCCGGGGTGGCGGCGGTCACTCATCCCCGTCGGCCGGCGG
The DNA here is from genome assembly GCF_041028215.1 of Streptomyces flavofungini. GTDB lineage: Bacteria > Actinomycetota > Actinomycetes > Streptomycetales > Streptomycetaceae > Streptomyces > Streptomyces flavofungini_B. Next base: position 2,157 of record NZ_JASKYR010000421.1, on the reverse strand, counting down.
CGCCTAGGCCGGTACCCGCACCCCGCCCGCCAGGTTCTCGACGGTCCGGCGGGTGCTCGGGCCGACCAGGGCGGCCCAGTCCTCCGGGGCCCCGTGCAGCCAGCGGGTGAGAAGGGCGGCGAAGCCCGGCTCGGAGCGGGCCAGTTCGACCAGGCAGCGGTCGAACCAAGAGGCGCCCTCCGGCGTGCGCACCAGCAGCCGCGCCGCCCGGTGCACCCGCTCGCGGGCCTGCTCCTCGCCGGTCGCGGCGGCGGCGCGGGCCACCGTCCGTACGACGCTCTCCAGGACGGTGAGGTCACGCTCCTGGCCGAGGAGTACGTCGAGCAGCTCGCCCCGCAGCGTCCGGGAGGCCGCGCCGCCGGGCGCCGCGAGCACGGGAGCGAGGGCGCCCCTGACCGAGGGCACCGGGCTCTTCAGCACCGCCGTCACCAGGGGGAGGAGCACGTCACGCGCGCCCGCCCCCTGCTCAAGGCGCCGGTCCGCGTACCCGGCGACGACCGCACCGGCCTCGGGGCGGGCCGCGACGAGGTCCGCCACCAGGGCGGCGACCCGTGGGGCGAGCGCGGGCGTGGCGGCATCGGCGAGGCCCCCGAGCACATCGGCGGCGACGGGGCCCGGCGCGTGCAGCCGCGCCCGGAAGGCGGCGAGCACCGACTCGGGGTGGGAGGCGAGGGCCGCGGCGGGCGCGCCGACCGGCATCCGCGGATCGGCCTCGGCGAAGAGCCGCAGCGCCCGGCCGAGGTAGCGCGGGCGCGTCACCGGGTCGTGGACGAGGAGCGCGAGCGCGGCCCCGTGCAGGGACTCCTCCGCCGGGGCGGCGAGCAGGGAGAGCGCGGTGTACCGCAGCAGCTCCCGGTCGGCGTCGGCGGTGGTGTGGACGGCGGCGCGCAGTCCGTGCACGGCGGCGGCCACGCGGCGGCCGGGCCGCTCGTCCTGCGCCCAGCGGTCGACGGCCCGGCAGAGGGCGGCGGGCTCCTCCTCGGCGAGCGCGGCGAGCAGTTCGTCGGCGCGGGCGTGCGGGGACTCCACCAGGGCGTCGGCGAGGCCGTCGATGGCGCGGTGCCGGTGGGTGTACAGGAGAGCCTGCGCGGCGGAGGCGACGGTGGCGTCGGGCGCGGCGTCCAGCGGCCGCTCGTCGGTGAACCAGCGCACGAGCCGCGGCTGGGTGCCCGCGGGGTCGGCGGCCAGGAGCTCCGCGACGGCGTCCAGGCAGCGGCCGGGGGTGCCGGGCGGCCCGTCGCGGACGACCAGGCGACGCAGCAGCGCGGACCGCTCGCCCTCCCCCAGCGGCAGTCGCAGCCAGAACTCCGTCTCGAAGGCACCCCGGTCGGCGAGGACTTCGAGCACCGGGAGGTACGGGCTCGCGTCCGGCACGCGCGACAGGGCTCCCCGCAGCAGGTGCCCGGCCCACCACGCGGCGTCGGCGCCCGCGCCTGAGGGTGCCGCGTGCGCGAGCTCGGCGGCGGCGTCCGCCAGGTCGCGCAGACGGGGGACCAGTTCGGCGGGGCCGCACCGGCGGCCGAGCGCGAGCAGTGCCTCAAGGACCGGGCCGATCCGGTGGCGCGGCACCGGCAGCGGGCGCGCGGGGACCGGGCGCCGCTGCTCTGGGACACCATGGACCTGCGGGCGGTGCCGGTGGACCAGCGAGTGCAGGGCGCCGTCCACGTCCAGATGGGTGCCCTGGAGCCAGTCGGCCAGCTCCTCGTGCGCGAAGCGGTACCCCGCCCCCGCGGGCACGAGCAGGCCCTCGGTGAGCACCGCCGACGCCCACCCCGTACAGCCGTGGAACTCCGCGCCCGGCGCCGGTCCCCACGGGAAGACCGCCTCGAAGGAGTCGCGGTCCAGTTCGCCGTGGCCGGGGCCGAGGCAGCGCCGGGCCGCCTCATGGACCTGGCCGGACACCTTCGCGGCGAGGCGGCGCACGGCGGTGCCGCGCACTCCGTTCGACGCCGCGAGGCGCACGGCGATCCGCAGGCAGAGCAGGTCGAGGCAGGCGGCGAAGAGCTCCTCCCTGGCCGGTGTGCCGGGTGGCGGCGCGTCGGGCCTGGCCGCCCGCACCTCGCGGAGCAGCCGCAGCGCCAGCGGGTGCCGGGCGTCGGCGTCGGCGAGGGCGCCGTCCGGGATGCCGTACCGCTCACGGGCCGCGCGGGCCTGGGG
>NZ_JASKYR010000420.1:0-6581 GCF_041028215.1 Streptomyces flavofungini | reverse complement strand
GGTATGGGGGGTGCGGCGGTGCGCCGCGGGGCCGTCGGCGGGCGCTCGCGGAGCGATGCGAGGAGCACCTCCGCGAGGTGGCGGGCGCCGGGGATCGCGTAGTCTGGATGGTTCAGCGCCATGGACAGATGGCGGCGCAGCGCTACCCACTGGCGTGCGCTCATGGCGTTGCGCATGGCCTCGCCGAGTCCGTGCACGGCGCCGGTGACGGACGGGTCGTCCCGCAACTGCACCAGCGTCCGGCACAGCGCGCCGACGGCCCGGCCGCGGTGGCTGCTGTGCAGGGCGTCCGCCCACAGCGGTCCGAGGTGGCGCGCGCTGTCCGGGACGGTGCGCAGGAGCGCCGCGGTGAGGGGTTCGGGGGCTTCGAGCCGTTCGGCCATGAGGAGGTGTACGGCGATGCGCAGCGCGATCGACCGATCCCTGGACCCGGGTGCCGTCCTGACCAGCACGGTGCGTACGTAGCGGAGGGTGACGAGCGCTCGGTCCGGGTCGTGCTCGGCGCTCTGGAGGAGCAGGACGAAGGAGCGGTGGGCCGCGAAGGCGATCCGCTCCCCGCGCTGCGTCAGGAACCAGAGCAGTTTGAGCGCGTCCATGCGGTACAGGGACCCCAGGCGGCCGGTGAGGGCCATGGCCGCCGTCACGGCACGGCCCTGCCCGCTGTTGTCCGACCAGCTCAGAGCGGTGTTCAGGGCCTGCGACGCGAGATGTTCGACGTCGCACATGAACTGGAGTGTCAGTGCCGCCGTCACCCGCTGACTGGCGTGCCCGTCGGACCACACCTTCAGCAGGTTCTCGTCGACCTCGACGAGCGCGTGCCGGGCCAGGAGCGCGACGCCGCGGGCCACCTCCGTACGGGTGCCCAGGTCGCCGTCGTGCGCCAGTTCGCCGAGCCACCGGCGCAGCGGATACCAGAGCTCGTAGCCGTACAGGTCGTGCAGTTCCTTGATGACCAGTTCGCGGACGCGGGGCGAGGTGAACACCAGGCGGCGCTCGCTGCGCCCGGCGCCCCGGCCCGGCTCGGCCCGGTGCTCGGTCGTCACGAGCCCCACGGCCCGTTCCCGCCACCGGGCCCTGGACTGCTGGGCGACCGCGCCGCCGAACGCCCCCGCGGCCTCGTCGCCCCGCTCCGCCGCCGGGGTCTCGCCGCTCTGCTCCCAGGCGCGGACGTGGGCGGCGAGCCCGGCGCACTCCTTTTCGAACGTCCGCTCTGGGACGCCCTCCAGAAAGGCCAGGGCCGCGATCGGGATCAGGTCGTCCGCGGAAGGACGCCTGCGGAACAGCTCCTCCACCAGCTCCCGGTGCCCGTCCCGCAGTCCCTCCAGCGCCTTGTGCGGGCCCTCCTGGGACAGGGCCAGGGCCGCGGTGACGACGGCCGCGGGCCGCCGCTGCTCACCGACGCGCTCCAGCAGCTCCTTCTCGGTGTCCGCGTCCAGGGCGGCGTGCGGCAGGCTCTCGCGGCAGCGATCGAAGAGTTCCACGGGGTCCGGGGCCCGCCACGGCACGCACAGGTCCCGCAGCGCCAGCCGCCGCCGGGTCGCCGCGCCCGCCGTGAGCACCAGGTACGACCCCTTGCGGCGCAGTTCCTCGCCGAGCCGTCCGATCTCGTACGCCTGCACGGCCTCGACGTGCAGCTCGCCCACGTAGTCGAGGATGACGTAGCCCTGGCCCGGCCTGAGGTCGCGCGAGACGGCGAGCTCGGCCAGGGCGTTGGCCGGCGACAGGCTCCGCAGCTCGGCGTCCGCGCCCAGGACCTCCCTGAGCAGGGCGAGGGAACCCGCGCCCCTGCCGCACTGGTCCTCGCCGGTCAGCACGGTGAGGGCGTGCTCGCGGAGGATGCCGAGCGCCTCGTCGAAGCAGGGCTGCGGCGGGGCGTAGAACCGCAGGGCCCGGTCCGCGTCGCCGGGTTCGATGATGCCGGGGGCGAGGCCGGGGGACGTGGCGGCGCCGAAGCCGAACGCCGCTCCCGACGCGTCGACGACGCCGTAGAAGTTGTTGTTGACCAGTTGGTGGACGCGGCGCAGTTCGTCGTAGCCGCGGTCGTCCTCCTCCCGTTCCTCCTGCTGTTCGCGTCCCCTGCGGGCCGCTTCCGGTCCGGTGTCCGCGTCCCGCGCGCCCTCGGCCGCCTCGTCGGTGACCTCCGGAGCGGGTGCCACCGGGTCGGCGGCGGGCGGGGACACGGGTGGCACGTCCGCCACGTCGTCCGGGTCCACGACGTCAGCCACCGGCGCTCCCGAAGCCGAAGACGGCGCCCCTCGCGTCCACGGAACCGGCGACATTGGTGACGCTGACGCTGCCTGCCCCCCGGAAGTCGTTGCTGATCCCCGCCGTGTCCCCGCCCGCGGCCGCCGGTTGCGTCCCGGCGGCCGCGGGCTCCCCCTGTGCGGGGACCGCGGACGTCCCCGTCTCCGCGGTCCCTGGCTCCTGCGGGGCGGCGGCCTGCCCGCCGAGCGCGGGCACGCACAGCCAGGCCGCCGCCTCGAACTCCTTCACCTGGACCGTGACGCGGCTGAAGTCGGTGGTCCTCAGCGTCGTGTGGCCGCCCGCCACCGTGGACCGGAAGACGTCGTCGGAGAGCAGCAGCGCCAGGTCGGCCCCCGGGGCGGCGGCCAGGGCGCCGTAGAGCGCGGGTGCGTTCAGCAGGCGTGCCGTGGCGACCACGGCCGAACCGGCGAATCCGTTGTCGGCCAGTTCCACCGGACCCTGGTGGATGACGGCGCGCAGGCGCATCCGGGCGTGCGGGACCCGCTGGGCGTTGTACTCGCGCAGTCCGGCGACGAGGTGCCGGACGTAGTCGTCGACCAGGCGCGGTTCCTTGCCGTCGACGGGCCGCACCGCCAGTTGCTCGTCGCCCTTGCGCTGGATCTGCCACTGCGAGCGGTCGAGGCCCGCGCCCCTGGCGGCGCGGTCGAGGAGCCGCGGCAGATCGTGCTGGATCTCCGACTGCCGACGGTCGTTGTTGCTCCCGTACGCCTGGGCGTCCACGGCGATGCAGGTGCAGGGATAGAAGTCAGGCCACGCAGCCACCCGATCATTTCCTCTCTGGGCAGGCGATGGGCAGACACTGCCCACGAAGTGCTGCCCGAGAGGTTAGGAGACGGCTCGGCGGGTGATCCCGTATCAATACGGGTTGTCGGCGAGGACTTTGGCGAATTCCAGCAGCCTCGGGACGTCGCAGATGGTGATGGACCGGTAGCTGCGTTCGACCAGCCCGTTGGCCGTCAGGACCGCCAGGCTCTTCTCGGCCGTGGGGAGTTTCAGGCCGGCCAGCGAGGCGAGTTCCTTCTGCGTCAGCGTCACACCGAGGTCGCACCGCCTGCCGTCGCTGTCCGGGGCGGGGCGCGCGTAGGCCTGGCACAGCTCCGCGAGGACCCTGGCGAGTCGGGTCAGCGAGTCGTAGGCCTGGAAGTCGACCCGCCGCCGGTTCGCCCAGCGCAGCCGGGCGCAGAGCATGTGGAGGATGGCCCGCATGGCGTCCGGGCGGCGGGCGAGGAAGTCCTCGAGTGCCCGCATCTGGATGACCCGGGCGGTCACGTCACTGCACGCGATCACCGTGCCGGATCTGGGGCGCTCCTCGAAGGCCGCCATCTCGCCGACCAGGTCGCCCGCTATCCGCACGGCGAGCAGCATCTCGTAGCCGCTCTCGGAGCTGGCGACGACCTTCACGACGCCGCTGGTGATCAGCAGGACGTGGCGGCTGTCGTCCCCCTGCTGCAACAGGGCGCGGTGCGGCGGATAGACGATCGGGGTGCCCAGGGCCAGGAGTTCCTCGCGTGTCGCGCTGCGCAACCGGCCGATAAAGGTGGAAGGCGGCCACGCCTGATTCACCGACACCCCCGCGATCCGACTCCACGGCGCCGCGCGCCGTTCCCCTGGCACGCCGTTCCCCTGCCAGGCCGTTCGACTGCCACGCCGTCCAATTGCCCGACCATGCTGCCGCCGAGCCGTGCGACGGCAACCCCGGTTGCCGGGATGTGGCCTGTTTTCTCGCCTGGCACCGGGGATTGACCGAACACGCGCGCCGTGCGGCCCCGGGCCCGGCAGCCCGGAGGGGAGCACCCCTGGTGACGGGTGCTCCCCTCCGGGCCGGGGGCCGGAAAGACGAGACGGTGTCAGTGGCCCGGACCCTGCTTCCGGTCGCGCCAGTCCTCCGGGTTGCCCTTCATGCCGCGGCGGTCGCCCTTCATGCCGCGACGGCCGGTCTTCGTGTCGTCGTCGAACTCGATCTCTTCCCTGCGGACGGTGTCGGAGACCTCCTGCGTCTCCGTGACCCGCTCGGTCTCCAGGCGTACGCGCTCCACCGGCACGGACTCCTTGCTCACGACCGCGTGCTCGGCGTGGAGGGTCACCTCGGTCTCCGCCTCGCCGATGTTGGCGCGGGTGCGGTCGCCCTCGCGGATCGGCTCGCGGACGACACGGACCTCCTCGTGCGAGACCGGGACGGACGTCGTGACGTCCTCGTTCACCACCCGCTTGCGGAGGTGGGCGTGGCCGACCTCTTCCTCCTCGGTGCCGATCCGCAGCCGCTCCTCGGAGCGGACCATGTCGTGGCGGCTGCGGTCGTCGTCCGCCACACCGCGGCCGGCGCCCGCGCCCGCCATGGGGCGCTCCCCGGCCATCGGGCGGTCGCCCGTCGCCATGCCGGTGCCCATGCCCGTGCCGGTGGTGCCCGCGCCGGGACGGGTCAGGCCGTAGTGGGCGTACAGCTCGTGCTCCTGACCGGGCTCCAGGTGCTCGTCGGCGTCGACCCGCGGCGCCTCCTTGACCGCCTCCTTGGTACAGGAGACGTGCAGGGCTTCCTGCCGGAGGCGGGCCCCGGACAGCGGGACGAAGCTCTCCTTCATGCCGAAGAGGCCCGTCTTGACGGTCACCCACTCGGGGCGTCCGCTGCGGTCGTCGAGGTAGACCCGTTCGATGCTGCCTATCTTCTCGCCGGTCCGGTCATAGGCTGTCAGGCCTTTGAGCGCGTCAGGGTTGGTGAAGGCCTCGCCCTGCGTCATGGGTGATCACTCCCTTGGAGCATGCGACGGGCAGAAACCAATCCGCCACGGGACGACGCACGCCTCAAGGTCCATCGCGCGCCGCCCGCGCCCGCCGCGCAACGCGAGGAATCACGGAGCGTGCGGGGAACGCCCCGCGAGCCTCCCCCACCCCGTCAACAAGGCCGATCGGAGCGCTCACATCCCGTACGGGGGCCAGGGGCCATTCGGGTTAACTTGTGGTGTTTACACCCATCGGGCGGGCCGGTCCGCGCCGTCAGGACTCCGGGCGGCGGCCCTGGAGAGCCCTCGCCACGCGCGGGCCCAGGCGCTGCTTCAGGCGGCGCAGCGACCCGAGGCGGCCGACCGTCCGGTCCAGGTGGTAGTAGATCTGGGGCGGCACGTAGGGCAGCAGCGGCGAGTGGCGCTGGCCGAGCAGGGCGAACATCCGCTCCGGGGCCAGGCCGATGTAGCGGGGCAGGTTCTCGTACCACTGGGCGCTGTGCCGGGCCGCGCTCTGCACCGCGAGCAGGTCGTGCTTGCGGCGGCGCTCATAGCGCGCGAGGGCGTCGGGGAGCTGCTCCGGGCCCACCCCCTTGAGCACCCTCGCCAGGCAGGCGGCATCGCGGAGCGCCAGCGTGGTGCCCGCCCCGATCGAGTAGTGCGTGGTGTGGGCGGCGTCGCCGATCAGCGTCAGATTGCCGTCGGACCAGGTGGCGTTGGTGACCGTCGGGAAGGCCTGCCACTGGGCGTGGCCCTCGATGTCGTCGCGGCCGAGCAGCTCGTGGCCGTCGAGCGGCTCCGCGAACAGCTTCTCCAGGAGGCGCAGGGCATCGGCGTTGGCGAGCCGGTCGAAGCCGAGCCCCGTCCAGGTCGCCGCCGAGCACTCCACCACGCAGGTGCTGTGGCCGCCGCTGAACCCGTACGCGTAACACCAGATCCAGCCGTGCCCGGTCTCCACGAAGGCGAAGGTGAACGCGGTGAAGACGCGGGTCGTGCCGAGCCAGATGAAGCGGTTGGCGCCGCTGGTCACGCGGGTGCCGAAGTGCTCCGCATGCGCCGTGCGCAGCCTGCTGTGCGCGCCGTCGCCCGCGACGATCAGATCCGCGTCCGGCAGGTCGTCGCGGCCCGCGATCTCCGTGCCGAACTCCAGGCGCACGCCGAGCGAGCGGGCCCGGTCCGCGAGGACCGTCCGCATCTCGTGGCGTCCGATGGCGTGGCCGAGGTCACCGTCGTGGGCGGTGGTCGTGCCGCCGACGTGGGCGAGACCGCCGCGCCAGTCCACGCACCGCTCGGCGATGGCGGCGGCCGACTCCGGGTCGTGCGCCCGCAGCTCGGCGAGCAGGTCGGGCCAGAAGGTGACCCCCCAGCCGTGGCGCGTGCCCTCGGCGTGCCGTTCATGGACGGTGATCTCGTGGTCCGGGTCCTGGAGCTTCGCCAGAATGGCCAGGTACAGGGACGCGGGGCCGCCGCCTACGCAATCGATCTTCACGGGTGGTCCTGTCGCCGAGGGAAGCGGAACGATCACTCAACGTAAGTGCCCGCCGCCGCTTCTCCCCTGAGGCCCGGCCCGGTGTCGCCGCGCGTCGCCCTGTTGCGCCA
>NZ_JASKYR010000042.1:0-22198 GCF_041028215.1 Streptomyces flavofungini | reverse complement strand
CGTCCCCGCGCCCGCCGCGGCAGCAGCGCCCCCACCGCGCCCGCGAGGACGAGCAGCCCGGCGAGGAGGTCCGTCGTGCGGAAGAAGGCGCCGTACGGCTCCCCTTCGGCGGCGAGTTCGCTGACGTAGGAGCGCAGGGGCGGGAGGCCGGTCGGCAGCACCGCCTCGACCGTCCAGGTGCTGTAGAGGAGCGCGCCGAGCAGCAGCAGCGCGGGCACGGCGCGTGGCGTGGCGGGACGGCCGGCGCGGAGCTCCTGGGCGGGGGCGTCCGTGGTCGTCATGGGCTCATGTTCGGCGCCGCGGCGGGAGCCCGCATGTCGTCGGATACCCGGGAGGGGTAGGGTGCCGCGTATGGCGAGGACGCGGAACCGCACGGGCACCGGGCAGTTGCTGCTGCTCGCCGCGCTGCTCCTCGGCATCGTCACCATGCATACGCTGGGACATCCCGCGGAGACCGCCTCCGGGCACTCCCCCGCCCACGGTAGCGCCAGGTCAGCGGCCTCGGCCGAGGCCGCCCCGGTGCGGGGCACCGACCCGGGCACCCGGATGGCCGGGCCCGCGCACGGCTCCCCGCACGGCATGACGCACTTCGGCGCCGGTGACGAGAGCGGCGGCCACGGCGGCATGGCCATGGATCCGCTGTCCGTGTGTCTGGCGGTGCTCGGCGCCTTCACGCTCGTGGTGCTGGTGCGGGCCGGTCCGTGGCGGCCCGGCGGGGCGCTCGCACGCGCCCCGGCGGCCGGACGGCTCCGGGGACCGGACCGCCCCGAGCCGCCGCCGCCCCGCGCCCTGCTCTCCCGTCTGTCGGTGCTGCGCCTTTAGGCCGGCGCACCGGCTGCTTCGCCCTGCCCGGACCACATGGAACCGGGCCACCCCCGAAGCAGCGGACGCGCCCATTCGCACGCACCACACGACGAGGTGTCACTCAGTCATGCGCAACGAAACCCCGCGCACCCCTTCGCGCCGCACCCTGCTCGGGGCGGCGGCCGCCGTCGCCGGGACGGGCATCCTGACGGCCTGCTCCGGCTCCGCCCCGGGTGAGGGCCACTCCGGCTCGCACGGCCGATCCGGCTCGCAACAGCGGGGCGGCGCGCCGGACCCGGCGGGCTATGTCGACCCGGCGGGACCCGAGGTCGCCGCCGCCGAGCGGAAGCGGGCCCGCGGCGGCCGGGTCCGCGACGTGCGGCTGACGGCCGCGGAGAGCAGGATCGATCTCGGCGGCCGCACCGTACGGACCTGGGCGTACGGAGACGCGCTGCCCGGGAGGGAGGTCCGGGTCACCGCGGGCGACACGCTGGCCCTCACGCTCGCCAACCACCTCCCGCGAGCCACGTCGCTGCACTGGCACGGCATCGCCCTGCGCAACGACATGGACGGCGTCCCCGGGCTCACCCAGAAGGACATCGCGCCCGGGGCGGACCACACCTACCGCTTCACGCTCCCCGACCCGGGGACGTACTGGTTCCATCCGCACTCCGGCACCCAGCAGGACCGCGGCCTGTACGCGCCGCTGATCGTCGAGGACCCCAAGGAGCCCCTGACGTACGACAAGGAGTGGGTGGTCGTCCTGGACGACTGGGTCGACGGGGTGGACGGTTCGACCCCGGACGGTGTGCTCGCGGAGCTGCGGAAGGGCATGTCCGGCCATGACATGGGCGGGGACGGCGGCTCGGGCGGCATGGACCACGGCGGCCACGGCATGGCGGGCATGGAGCACGCCGCCGCGAGGACCGCGCCTTCCCGGGAGCCGTCACCGGGGCCGTCCGGGCCCTCGCGCATGATGATGGGCGCGCGGAGCGAACTGCTCGGCGGTGACGCGGGCGACGTCGCCTACCCGTACTACCTGGTCAACGGGCGTACGCCGAAGGCTCCCGCCCAGTTCAGGGCCCGGCCGGGCGACCGCGTCCGGCTGCGGATCGTCAACGCGGGCGGGGACACCGCCTTCCGGGTGGCGCTCGGCGGGCACGAGATGACGGTGACGCACACCGACGGCTTCCCCGTGGAGCACGCGCGGACGGACGCGCTGCTGCTCGGCATGGGCGAGCGGTACGACGTCCTGGTCACCGTCAAGGACGGCGTCTTCCCGCTGACCGCCGTGGCCGAGGGCAAGAAGGCCGCCGCGCTCGCGGTGCTCCGCACGGGCGGCGGGACGGCGCCCACGGCCTCGGTCCGGCCGAAGGAGCTGACGGGCCGACTCCTGACCGCGGAGAAGCTGCGCGCCGCCGAGTCCGTCGCCCTGCCCTCCCGGAAGCCGGACCGCACGGTACGGCTGCGGCTCACCGGAGGCATGGCCGCGTACGACTGGGCCTTCGACAAGAAGCCCTACTCCCCCGGCAGGCGCCATCCGGTGCGCGCGGGCGAGCGGGTCCGCCTGGTCTTCGCGAACTCCACCTCGATGTGGCACCCCGTGCACCTGCACGGCCACACCTTCGCCCTGGCGAACGTGGCGGGCGGCCCCCGCAAGGACACCGCGGTCGTCCTGCCGAACGGCACCCTGACGGTGGACTTCGACGCGGACAACCCGGGGCTGTGGATGGTCCACTGCCACAACGTCTACCACGCGGAGGCGGGCATGATGACGGTCCTCGGCTACCGCTCCTGACGGGACACCCGGCGCGTGCGGCGGCGCTCACCCCGCCGCACGCGCCCGGCCGGGCATCGTGTCGCTCTGACGATTACACTGGGGCGCGTGCCTCAACTACGCCTCGCCCTGAATCAGATCGACTCGACCGTCGGCGATCTCGCCGGGAACGCCGAGGCGATCGTCCACTGGACCCGGCACTCCGCCGAGCAGGGAGCGCACCTGGTGGCGTTCCCCGAGATGGCGCTGACCGGGTATCCCGTCGAGGACCTCGCGCTGCGGTCGTCCTTCGTCCAGGCCTCGCGGAAGGCGCTGCACGCGCTCGCCGCCCGGCTCAAGGACGAGGGCTTCGGCGAGCTGCCGGTCGTCGTCGGCTACCTCGACCGCACCGAGGAGGCCAAGCCGCGCTACGGCCAGCCCGCGGGCGCGCCGCGCAACGCCGCGGCCGTGCTGCACCGCGGCGAGGTCGTGCTGACCTTCTCCAAGCACCACCTGCCGAACTACGGCGTCTTCGACGAGTTCCGCTACTTCGTGCCCGGCGAGACCCTGCCGGTGCTGCGCGTGCACGGCGTCGACGTCGCCCTCGCCATCTGCGAGGACCTCTGGCAGGACGGCGGCCGGGTGCCCGCGGCCCGTACCGCGGGGGCCGGTCTGCTGCTCTCCATCAACGCCTCGCCGTATGAGCAGAACAAGGACGACCAGCGGCTCGACCTGGTCCGCAAGCGTGCCCAGGAGGCGGGCTGCGTCACCGCGTACCTGGCGATGATCGGCGGACAGGACGAGCTGGTCTTCGACGGCGACTCGATCGTCGTCGACCGGGACGGCGAGGTCATCGCGCGGGCCCCGCAGTTCGCCGAGGGCTGTGTCGTCCTGGACCTGGACCTGCCCGCCGCCGCCGCGGTGCCGCCTTCCGGTGTCGTGGACGACGGGCTGCGCGTCGAGCACGTCACGCTCTCCGACGAGCCGCTGCCGCCGTACGAGGCGGAGCTGACCGGCGGGTACGCCGAGCGGCTCGACGACGACGAGGAGGTGTACTCGGCGCTGGTGGTGGGCCTGCGGGCGTATGCCGCGAAGAACGGTTTCAGCAGTGTCCTGATCGGCCTCTCCGGCGGCATCGACTCGGCGCTCACGGCCGCCATCGCCTGCGACGCGCTCGGCGCGCGGAACGTGTACGGGGTGGCCATGCCGTCCCGCTACTCCTCCGAGCACTCCATCAGCGACGCGGAGGAGCTGGCGCGCCGCACCGGCTGCAACTTCCGTACCGTCTCGATCGCCCCGATGTTCGACGCGTACATGGGCGCGCTCGGTCTGACCGGGCTCGCCGAGGAGAACCTCCAGTCGCGGCTGCGCGGCACGATGCTGATGGCGCTCTCCAACCAGGAGGGCCACATCGTGCTCGCGCCGGGCAACAAGTCCGAGCTGGCGGTGGGGTACTCGACGCTGTACGGCGACTCGGTGGGCGCGTACGGACCCATCAAGGACGTCTACAAGACGGCGATCTTCCGGCTGGCGCGGTGGCGCAACCGGGCCGCCGGGGAGCGCGGGCAGACGCCGCCGATCCCGGAGAACTCCATCAGCAAGCCGCCCAGCGCGGAGCTCCGTCCCGACCAGGTCGACACGGACTCGCTGCCCGACTACCCGGTCCTCGACGGCATCCTTGAGCTGTACGTCGACAAGGACCAGGGCGCCGACGCGATCGTGGCCGCCGGTTACGACCGTGAGCTGGTCACGAAGACGCTGCGGATGGTCGACACCGCCGAGTACAAGCGGCGCCAGTACCCGCCGGGCACGAAGATCTCCGCGAAGGGCTTCGGCAAGGACCGCCGCCTGCCGATCACCAACCGCTGGCGGGAGACCGCCGCGGGCTGACCCGCGCCCGAGCGATGTGCGTACGGCCTGCTCCGCGATGACCGGCGGGGCAGGCCGTACGTGTGCGGGAGCCGGTCCCGGTCAGTGGCGGGACGGCTCGTGCACGCGGGCCGGGCCGGAGGAGGCGGCGACCAGGCGCTCGGTGCCGTGCGCCGGGGACCTGAGGTCCACCAGGTAGGCCACTCCGGCGACCGCGAGGCCGAGGACCGCGAGGACCGCGCCCGTGACCGCGGGCGAGGTCACGCCGAAACCGGCGGCCAGGGCGAGCCCGCCGATCCAGGCACCGCCCGCGTTGGCGAGGTTGAACGCCGCCTGGTTGGCCGACGAGGCCAGCGACGGGGCGGCCGCCGCCTTCTCCATGACCATGAGCTGGAGCGGTGAGCCGGTGGTGAAGGCCGCCATGCCGAGCAGCGCCACCGCGAGGGCCGCGCTCCATCCGGCGCTCATGAGCAGCGGGAAGAGGGCGAGCACGACGGCCAGCGCGGTGAGGCCGCCGAAGAGCGTGCCCCGCAGGGAGTGGTCGGCGAGCCGCCCGCCGAGCAGGTTGCCCGCGGTGGCGCCCACGCCGAACAGCGCGAGGAGCATGGTGACGCTGGACTCCGCGTAACCGGCGGCGTCCGTGAGCATCGGTGTGATGTAGCTGTAGGCGGCGAAGAGCGCGCCGAAGCCCGCGACCGTCGTGCCGAGCGCGAGCCAGACCGGGCCGCTGGCGAGCGCCCGCAGTTCGCCCCGGACGCCGACGGCGTCACCGTGGCCGTGGTCGGCGGGGACGAGCAGCGCGAGCGCGGCGATGGCGACGAGGCCGATGGCGCTGACCGCGAGGAAGGTGGCGCGCCAGCCGAGCTGCTGGCCCATCGCGGTGGCCACGGGGACGCCGACGATGTTGGCGACGGTCAGGCCGAGGAACATCAGGGAGACGGAGCGGGCCTTGCGCTCAGGGCCGACCAGCCCGGTGGCGACGACCGCGCCGACGCCGAAGAAGGCGCCGTGCGGCAGGCCGCTGACGAAGCGGGCGGCGAGCAGCGACGTGTTGTCGGGGGCCACGGCGGAGAGCGCGTTGCCGACGACGAAGAGCACCATCAGGCCGATCAGGACGCGGCGGCGGGGCAGCTTCGCGGTGACGGCGGCGAGCAGCGGGGCGCCGATGACGACGCCGAGCGCGTACGCGGAGACCAGGTGACCGGCGGTGGGGATGGATATGTGCAGGTCGTCGGCGACGTTGGGCAGCAGGCCCATCATCACGAACTCGGTCGTGCCGATGCCGAAGGCGCCCACGGCGAGGGCGAGCAGGGCCAGGGGCATGAAGAAGTACCTTCCACGGAGCTGAGGGGACGGCCTGTTCCCGGCGTAGCCGGGATGGGCCGGAGTGCGGGGACGGAGTCCGTAAGTTTACGTACGGAACAAAGTCTCGCGCACCCAGTATTCCGTGGGGTCAAGATCAGACGACAACGACGTTAAATGGCCGCGGTCGGTTCACGACGACAGGTCGACCCGCGCCGCGATCGGCAGGTGGTCGCTGGCCGTCTCCGGCAGGGTCCAGGAGGAGACCGGCTCCACGCCCTTGACCATGATCTGGTCGATGCGCGCCATCGGGAACGACGCGGGCCAGCTGAAGCCGAAGCCGTTGCCCGCCGCGCCCTGCGTGGAGCGCATCTGGGAGGTGACCGCGTTCAGCGCGCGGTCGTTCATCGTGCCGTTCAGGTCGCCGAGCAGGACGACCTTGCCGAGCCGCTCGTCGGCGATGGCCTCGCCGAGCGCGTCGGCGCTGTTGTCGCGCTGGCTCGCGGTGAAGCCCGCGTCGAGCTTCACGCGCACCGAGGGCAGATGGGCCACGTAGACGCCGACCTGGCCCTTGGGCGTGTCGACCGTCGCGCGCATCGCGCGGACCCAGCCCAGCTTGATGTCCACGGGCCTGCTGTCGGTCAGCGGGTACTTACTCCACAGGCCGACCGTGCCCTGCACCGAGTGGTACTTGTACTGACCCGCGAGGGCCTTCTCGTACGTGGGGACGGCGTCCGCGGTGAGCTCTTCCAGGGCGACCACGTCGGCGCCGGACGCGGCGACGTCCTTGGCGGTGCCCGTCGGGTCGGGGTTGTCGGCGTTCACATTGTGCGTGGCCACCGTGAGGTCGCCGCCGGTGCCGGACTTGTCGCTGATCAGGCCGCCGAAGGAGTTGATCCAGATGACGGTCGGCAGCAGCAGGGCGATCAGCGCGGTGGCCGACTTGCGGACCACGGCGATCACGAGCAGCACCGGGACGAGGAGGCCGAGCCAGGGCAGGAACGTCTCGGTCAGGCTGCCGAGGTTGCCCACGTTGTTGGGGATCTGCGCGTGGAAGAGCATCACCAGGGCGATGAGGACCGCCGCGCCCGCCGTGACCAGACCGCGCCGCCAGATGCCCCGGTCACCGCGCCAGCCGTCGAGCAGGCGCCGGAACCGGGAGCCTGGGCGCTCGGGCCCCGGGCCGCCGCTGTCCGTCTCCGTCACATACGCCTGCTGCGCCATGCCTACGTCGCCTCACTGCCTGCCGTGCACACCGTCACTCCCGCCCTTGAAACCCTAGGCGATGATCGGTGTCGTCCATGCCGTCCCGCGACGGCCGTACGGGCACGAGGACGACCGGGACGGCGCGCGAGGTTCCTGAACGGCGCACGGGAGCGCCCGCTGTGACGAAACGCGCATACTCACGCTTGCCGGTCCCGGCACGCGTCCGCCGGTCCCGGCACGCGCCCGCCGCCTCAGGCCGCCCCGCGTCCGGCCTGGGGCCGGAGACCTTCGAGGACGGTGTCGACGATGCGCTCGGCGAGGTCGTCGTCGAGCGGGGTGTCCGAGCGCATGATCGTGCGCAGCAGCATGGGCCCGACCAGGAGGTCGTTGGCCATCCCGATGTCGACGTCCGCCCGCAGCTCGCCGTTCTCCACGCCCCGCCGCAGCACCTCGTGGGTGAGGCGGCGGCGGGGGTCGATGACGGTGGCGTGGTAGGCCTCCCAGAGCTTGGGCAGGGCCTTCATCTGCGCGAAGACGTTGTGCAGCATGGCCGAGGAGCGCACGGTCAGACCGCGCTTGCGCAGCCCTTCGAGGAGCCGGACGAGGTCGTCGCGCATCGAGGTGCCCGGCAGCTCGGGCACGGGCTCCTCGAAGAGGCGCAGGACGTCGACGAAGAGGGCCTCCCTGCCCGGCCAGCGCCGGTAGATGGTGGCCTTGCCGACCCCCGCGGTGCGGGCGATCCGCTCGATGGACAGCTCCGCGAGCGGCACGCCCTCCTCCAGGAGCCGCACCACTCCCTCGACGATCGCCTGTTCCACCGCCTCGCTCCTGGGGCGCCCGGGGCCGCCCCTGGGCACCGGGGCCCCCTCGGCGGGGTGTGCGCCGTTGGCGATGCGGACCACGTCGTCTCCGTTCTTCCGGCTCCTGCGGCCGGGCCGATTCTCTCAGTGGCCGCCCGCGCCCACGGACTCCGCCTCCTTCTCCGGCGGCCCCTGCTCCCGCGCCGCGCGGCCCGGCAGGAAGAGCCAGACGACCACCGCGCCGAGCGCGGCGACACCCGCGCCCCACAGCGCCGTCACATGCATGGCGTGCAGGAACGAGTCGTTGGCCGCGGTCACCAGGGGCTCGCCGCGCGGGCCCAGCTTCGCCGCGACGCCCAGGGTCGCCTCGATGGACTCGCCCGCGGCGTGCCGGGCGCCCTCGGGCAGCCGGGTCAGCTCGTCCTCCACGCCGTTGCGGTACGCGGTGGAGAGCACCGAGCCGAGGACCGCGATGCCGAGGGCGCCGCCGACCTGCCGGAAGGTGTTGCTCAGCGCGGAGGCGGAGCCCGCCTTCTCGCGCGGCAGGGTCTGCATGATCATGACGCTGGTGGGGGTCATGATGTGCGCGATGCCCGTACCCATCAGGAAGAAGATGACCTCAAGGACCCAGATCGGCGTGTCGGCGTCGAGGATCGTGAAGGCCGCGAGCGTCACCATCACCAGGAGCAGCCCGCCGGTGCACGTCGCGCGGACGCCGAAGCGGTCGACGACGAGCCGGGCGCGCGCCGCGAAGACGAGCTGGGCGACGGCGAGCGGCAGCATCAGCAGGCCGGTCTCCAGCGGCGAGTAGCCGCGCACGCTCTGGGTGTAGAAGACCGCGAAGAACGTCACGCCCATCAGGGCGAAGAAGACCAGGGCCATGGCGCTGATCGCCGCCGAGAACACCTTGTTCCTGAAGTACGTGATGTCGATGGACGGGTGGTCGCTGCGCCTCTCGTAGAACACGAAGCCGACGAGGACGGCGAGGCCGCCGAGCGCGGTGCCGAGGACGGCGGGGTCGGTGAAGTCGGCGAGCTGGCCGCCCTTGATGATGCCGTAGACGAGCAGGACGAGCCCGATGACGGAGAGCGCGACGCCCACCAGGTCGATGCGGCCCGGACGGGGGTCGCGCGAGTCGGGCACGAGCCAGACCATCAGGGCGACGACGATGATCACGATCGGCACGTTGACGAGGAAGACCGAGCCCCACCAGAAGTGGTCGAGCAGCACGCCGCCGGTGATCGGGCCGATGGCGATGGCGAGGCCGACGCCGCCCGCCCAGATCCCGATGGCCTTCGGCTGCTCCTCGCGCTCGAAGACGTGCATGAGCACGGCGAGCGTGGCGGGCATCACGAAGGCCGCGCCGAGGCCCATCACCGCGCGGTAGGCGATGAGCTCCACGGGCGAGCCGGACTGCGCGGCGAGCGCGGAGCCGATGCCGAAGGCGATGAGCCCGGCGAGCAGGACCTTCTTGCGGCCGAGCCGGTCGCCGAGCAGGCCCGCGGTGAAGAGCAGCCCCGCGAAGACGAGGGTGTAGGAGTTGATCGCCCACTCCAGCTCGCTCTGGGTGGCGCCAAGGCCGGTCGGCTCCGGGGTGGAGATCGTCTTGATGGCGACGTTCAGGATCGAGCTGTCGAGCACCACGATCAGCAGGCTGAGCATGAGCACCCCGAGGATCGCCCACCGGCGCCGGTGCACGGATTCCGGGATGCGGGGCGGGGTGGGACGGGCTGAGGTTGACATGGGCCGAGCCTAGCCTCATTTCGATACGAGCCCGTCTCGTATTGGAAAGACTTTACTCGGGGTGTCGCATCCTGGGAGCACGGGCGATGAGGCCACTAGCCCGGAGGCGGCACCTGGTGCCACCATGGACGTGGTCCGGAGACGCCGTCAGGGCGCTTCGAGATGACAAGAAGGAGCCGTTGCGATGACGCAGCTTTCGGCTGCCCAGATGAGTGCCGACGCCCCGCGGAGCCCCGACAGCAGCAAGGCGCTGTACGGCGGCAAGGGCACCCGGCGCATCACTGTGCGCGACATCACCGCCGCCAAGGAGCGCGGCGAGAAGTGGCCCATGCTCACCGCCTACGACGCGATGACCGCGTCCGTCTTCGACGAGGCGGGCATCCCCGTCCTGCTCGTCGGCGACTCGGCGGGCAACTGCCACCTCGGGTACGAGACCACCGTGCCCGTCACGCTCGACGAGATCACCATGCTCTCGGCGGCCGTCGTACGGGGCACGAGCCGCGCCCTGGTCGTCGGCGACCTGCCGTTCGGCTCGTACCAGGAGGGCGCGGTCCAGGCGCTGCGTTCGGCGACCCGGCTGGTGAAGGAGGCGGGCGTCGGCGCGGTGAAGCTGGAGGGCGGCGAACGCTCCCTCGCCCAGACCGAGCTGCTCGTCCAGTCCGGCATCCCGGTCATGTCCCACCTGGGCCTGACCCCGCAGTCCGTGAACACCATGGGCTACCGCGTGCAGGGCCGCGGCGACGAGGCGGCGCACCGGCTGCTGCGGGACGCCAAGGCGGCGCAGGACGCGGGCGCGTTCGCCGTCGTCCTCGAACTCGTGCCCGCGGAGCTGGCCGAGGAGGTCACGCGGTCCCTCCAGATCCCGACCGTCGGGATCGGCGCGGGCTCGGCGTGCGACGCCCAGGTCCTGGTCTGGACGGACATGCTGGGCCTCACGTCCGGCAGGATGCCCCGCTTCGTGAAGCAGTACGCGGACCTGCGGGGCGTCATGACGAACGCCGCGCGGGCGTTCGCGGACGAGGTGGTGGACGGCGCGTTCCCGGCGCCCGAGCACGCGGTCCACTAGAACACCCGGCCCGCCGGGGCCCGAAGACCATCGCGGCACCATGGCAGCCCGTCGATTTCCCCCGTCGACGGGCTGTCCGCCGTTCCGGGCGCCGGGGCTGTCGGTGGGATGTCGGCCGATTGTCGGTGGCGCCTGGCATCTTGTTCCGCATGACGCGAATCGACAAGAACCCCGGCAGCGCAGGGAGCGCGGTCACCGTAAGGGGACTGGTCAAGCACTACGGCGAGACCAAGGCACTGGACGGCGTGGACGTCGACGTGCGCGAGGGCACCGTCCTCGGCGTGCTCGGTCCGAACGGCGCCGGCAAGACCACCCTCGTGCGCTGCCTCTCCACCCTGGTCAAACCGGACGCGGGCACGGCGCTCGTGGCGGGCTTCGACGTGGTGCGGCAGCCCCGGCAGCTCCGCCGCGCCATCGGCCTCACCGGTCAGTACGCGGCGGTGGACGAGAAGCTCTCCGGCCGCGAGAACCTGTACATGATCGGGCGGCTGCTCGACCTCTCCCGCAAGGAGGCCAGGGCGCGCGCCGACGGCCTGCTGGAGCGGTTCTCCCTCACCGAGGCCGCCAAGCGGCCCGCGGGCACCTACTCCGGCGGTATGCGCCGCCGCCTCGACCTGGCCGCCTCGATGATCGGCAGCCCGGCCGTGCTCTATCTGGACGAGCCGACGACCGGCCTCGACCCCCGCACCCGCAACGAGGTGTGGGCGGAGGTCAAGCGCATGGTCGGCGACGGCGTGACCGTCCTGCTCACCACGCAGTACATGGAAGAGGCCGAGCAGCTCGCCTCCGAGCTGACGGTCATCGACCGCGGCAAGGTCATCGCCAAGGGCGGCATCGAGGAGCTCAAGGCCAAGGTCGGCGGCCGCACGCTGCGCATCCGCCCGGCCGACCCGCTGGAGCTCCGCCCGCTGGCGTCCACCCTGGACGACCTGGGCCTGACCGGCATCGCCACCTCCACCGTGGACGCCGAGACCGGCACCGTCCTGGTGCCGATCCTCAGCGACGAGCAGCTCACCGCGGTGGTCGGCGCGGTCGTCGCGCGCGGCATCACGATCGGCTCGATAGCCACCGAACTGCCCAGCCTGGACGAGGTGTTCCTCTCCATCACGGGCCAGAAGGCCAGCACCCCGCAGGACGCCCGTCCCGAACTGGAGGAGGTCGCCGTATGAGCACCACCACTCTCACCCCGCCCCTCTCCCAGGGGGACGCGGACGCCCGCATCGGCCTGCGCGGCCATGTGCGCCACACCGGCGCGCTGGTGCGCCGCAACCTCCTCTGGATCCGCCAGGACCCGGAGTCGATGTTCGACGCGGTCCTGATGCCGATCGTCTTCACGCTCCTGTTCGTCTACGTCTTCGGCGGTTCCATCGGCCAGGCGCTCGGCGGCGGCCAGGACCAGTACGTGCAGTACGTGGTCCCCGGCATGATGGCGATGATGAGCATGAACATCGCCATGGCGGTCGGCACGGGGTTCAACCAGGACTTCCAGACCGGCATCATGGACCGCTTCCGCACCCTGCCGATCGGCCAGGGCTCGGTCCTCTTCGCCAAGATCGTGGTCGAGCTGATGCGGATGCTCATCGCGACGACGATCATGATGATCGTCGGTGTCCTGGTCGGTTTCGACATCACCGACTGGGGCGGTCTGTTCGCCGCGGTGGCCCTGTCGGCCCTCTTCGGCTCGTCGATCATGTGGATCTTCCTGGTCCTCGGCGTCACGATGAAGAGCGCCCAGTCCGTGCAGGCGATGGGCTTCCTCGTCCTGATGCCGCTCCAGTTCGGCTCGTCGATCTTCGCGCCGACCCGGTCCATGCCGGGCTGGCTCCAGGCCTTCACCGACTACAACCCGCTCTCCTCGCTCGCGGACTCCGCGCGCGGCCTGATGGTCGGCGGCCCGGTGGCGCACGACGTCTGGGTGACGGTCGGCTGGTCGGTGGCGCTCACGCTGGTGATGGCGCCGATCGCGATCCACAAGTTCCGCACCAAGAGCTGACGTCGGCCCGGGAGGTACCGACCCGGACCGGCCCGACCCGGACCGGCCCGGCGGCGGACCGGCTCAGCCCGCGCAGAGGGCGACTGCCTCGTCCAGCGACAGGCCGTCGCCCTTCGCGTACGCCGCCTCGAACCGCGCGGTGCCCAGCGCCGCGCGGGCGAGGCGTTCGGCGGAGTCGCGGATGTCCCGCTCGGTGGCGTTCGGGGAGTGGCCCGGCGGCAGCTCCCTGGCGGCGGCCGCCAGGAGGCGGGCGGCGTCCTCGGCCCGGCCGCCGCCGTCCAGGGCGGCCATGGCGTGGGCCGCGATCCACAGATGGACGGCGGTGCCCTGCGGCGCCACGATCCGGGCCAGCGAGTCGCGGCTGCCCGTGAGCGCCTCGCCCGCCATGGCGAGCCCCCGCGCGGGCCGCCCGTCGAGCGTGGCGATCCAGGCCTCTATGCCGCGCACGAAGCTGTCGAAGACCGCGTAGCCGATCAGGCTGAACTCATTGCGCAGCAGCTCCAGTTGCTCGCGCGCCTCGTCGAGCCTGCGGGCCCGCCCGAGACCGCTGATCAGGAACAGCCTGGCCGCCGGGATCGCCTCGCCCGCGGCGGCACGGCCGCTGCCCGCGAGGATCTCCCGCAGCAGCGCCTCACCCCGCTCGAACTGGTCGGCCTCCAGGAGCACCGAGCCGAGGCGGGCCTTCAGAACGGCGACCTGTGCCTGGGCGCCGAGCCGGGCGGAGTACTCCGCGGCGGCCTCGAAGTCGGCGGCGGCCGCCACGAACTCGCCCCGCTGCTCGTAGGACTCCCCGCGCGCCGACAGCGCCTCGGCGATGCCCCACATGTCCCCGAGCTCCTCGAAGGCCCGCAGCGCCTCGTCCGCGTCGCGCCGGGCGTCCCCCGCCCAGTCGGCCCGGTTGGCGAGGATGTTGGCCCGCGTCTGGAGGGCGGCGGCCAGCTCCCACCGGTAGCCGAAGGCGCGGCAGGCGGCGACCGTCTCGTCGAGGGTGGCGCGCAGCAGCTCCAGGTCGCCGCCGAGCAGCACCGCGAAGAACCAGAGGTTGCCCGGCGTGCGGCAGGTCTGCGGCAGACCGGGGCGGTACACGGTCCTGATGCCGCGCAGCTTCTGCCCGGCCTCCGGCGTCTGCCACTCCTCCATGTCCATGTCCATGCAGGAGAGATGGAGCAGATGGGCCCCGCGACGCGCCTCCTGGAGAACCTCGGGACTCATCGGAGGAGGCGCGGCCGTGCACGGCTCGTACAGCGGCGGCGCGGGAACATGGGGCGGCGCGAAGGGGTCGGGTCCGAGGGCGGTGACGTCGCGGGCCCAGTTGCGCGTCTCCGCGCGCAGCCCGCGGATCTGCCAGTACCAGGAGAGGGAGAGCACGAGGCAGAGCGCCTCCTGCTCGTCCCCGGCGGCCACGGCGTGCCGCAGGGCGGTGCGTACGTTCTCGTACTCGGTCTCCAGGCGCTCGACGGCGCGGCGCTGGCCGGGTCCGCGCAGTTCGGGGTCGGCGGTCCGCGCCACCTCGCGGTAGTGCGTGAGGTGCGCGCGCTCGGCACCGGTGCGGTCACCGGCCTCGTCGAGCCGTTCGCCCGCGTACTCGGCGACGGTCTCCAGGAGGCGGTAGCGCATGCCGCCGTCGGAGCGGGCCGAAGGTGCGGCGACGACGAGGGACTTGTCCACGAGGGAGCCGAGCGGCCCCGCGACGTCGTGCGTCCCGCCGTCGGTGGCGCAGACCGCTTCGGCGGCCGACAGGTCGCAGCCGCCCGCGAAGACGGAGAGGCGGCGCAGCACGGCCCGCTCGGCGTCGTCGAGCAGTTCCCAGGACCAGTCGACGACCGCGCGCAGGGTCTGCTGGCGCGGCAGGACCGTACGGGCGCCGCTGGTCAGGAGCCGGAAGCGGTCGTCGAGGCGGTCGGCGATCTGGCGTGGGGTGAGCATCCGCAGCCGGGCGGCGGCCAGTTCGATGGCGAGCGGGAGGCCGTCGAGGCGGCGGCAGATCTCGGCGGCGGCCTCGGGGTCGGCGTCGACGGTGAATCCCGGCCTGGCGGCGGCGCCGCGCTCGGCGAGCAGGCGCAGCGCGACCGGTTCGGGCAGCGGTTCGACGGGGCGCAGCGACTCGCC
This sequence comes from Streptomyces flavofungini, assembly GCF_041028215.1. Classification (GTDB taxonomy): domain Bacteria; phylum Actinomycetota; class Actinomycetes; order Streptomycetales; family Streptomycetaceae; genus Streptomyces; species Streptomyces flavofungini_B. Next base: position 7,550 of record NZ_JASKYR010000042.1, on the reverse strand, counting down.
GGGGACGCCGAGGGGTTCGCGGCTCGTGGCGAGGACGCGCAGGCCGGGGCAGCGGGCGAGGAGTTCGTCGGCGAGGTGGGCGGCGGCCTCGACGACGTGTTCGCAGTTGTCCAGGATGATCAGCATGCGGCGCCCCGCGCAGTGCTCGACGAGGCGGACTACGGGGTCCTCGCCGTGCCGTTCGGAGAAGACCCGCATCTCCTCGGCACCGGCGCCGCGCAGCACGGTCTCGCGGGCCCCGAGCGCGGTGAGGAGCGCCTCCGGCACGTCCGCGGGGTCCTCGACGGGCGCCAGTTCGGCCAGCCAGACGCCGTCGGGCAGATCCCCGGCGACGGCCTCGGCCGCCTCCTGCGAGAGCCGTGTCTTGCCCGCGCCGCCGGGGCCGAGCAGCGTGACGAGCCGGGCGCGCGCGAGGTCGCCGCGCAGCGCGTCGATGTCGGCCTCGCGGCCGACGAAGGAGGTCAGGCGGGCGCGGAGGTTGCCGGGCCGCGGCGGGCGCTCCGGCGCGCGGGGACGTCCGGGATCGCGGCCGTCGGACGGGGCACGGGACGGACCCTGCCGGGGCGGCTCGGGGTGCGGCTCCCGGTGTGGCTCGGGGCGCGGTGCGGCACTCGGCTCCGGGGTGCGGAGCAACTCCTCGTGCAGGGCTCGCAGTTCGGGGCCCGGGTCGGTGCCGAGCCGGTCGGCGAGGGTGCGCCGTACGCCGTCGTACGCGGCCAGCGCCTCCGCCGCGCGTCCGGCGTCCCTGAGCGCGCGCAGCCGCAGGACATGCAGCGGCTCGTCCAGCGGGTGGGTGTCGCACAGCGCGCCCAGCTCGGGCAGGACCTGCTCCGCCTGTCCGAGGGCGAGGGCGGCGGCCGTCCTCGCCCGGCGGGCGTCCAGGCGGCGCGCCTGCCAGCGGGCGGCGTGCGTCGCGCGGTCGGGCAGATCGGCGAGGGGCTCGCCGCCCCACAGGCCGAGCGCGTCGTCCAGGAGTCCGGCCGCCTTCGGCGCGTCGCCCTCGGCCAGCGCGTCCACGCCCTCGCCCACCAGCCGGTCGAAGCGGAACACGTCCACGTCGTCGGGGAGCGCGCGGAGCAGATAGCCGCCGTCCACCGAGGCGATGACGTCCGGGCCCAGCGCCCTGCGGAGCCTGCCGACCAGGGCTTGCAGGGCGCCCGGCGCGTCCGCGGGCGGCTCGGCGGCCCATACCTCGTCGACCAGGGCGCGGGCGGGCACCACGCGGCCCGCGCGCAGGGCGAGCACGGTCAGGAGGGCGCGCAGGCGGGGTCCGCCGACGGCGACGGAGGTGCCGTCGGGGCGGAGTACCCGGCTCGGGCCGAGGAGGCGGTAGCGCACGCCCCCATTGGSGCCCGGGGCGGGCCAGGGGCCCATGCTGGTGCGACTGTGCCCAGCGCGCTCGCTCCGCGCCCCTCCAGCCTGAACAGGAAACGACATGACGACCTTCGTCAGTGCCGACTTCCGTCCCCACGACGGTGAACGCGACGGCGCGCCGGTCGACCCCCGCCGACGGTACGAGGCCACGGCCGGTCGCGTGCAGCTCACCGGGATTCAGGCACTGGCGCGGCTGCCGATCGACCAGCACCGTCGTGATCTGGCTGCGGGCAAGGACGTCGCCACCTTCGTCTCCGGCTACGAGGGTTCGCCGCTTGCGGGGTACGACCTCGAGTTGGGCCGCCTGCGTTCGTTGCTGGACGCCAACAGTGTGCGGCACGTCCCCGGGCTGAACGAGGAGGCCGCGGCCACCGCGGTGCAGGGCAGCCAACTGGTCAACACCCTTGACGGCGCCACGCACGACGGCGTGCTCGGCATCTGGTACGGCAAGGCACCGGGTCTCGACCGGGCCACCGACGCCCTGCGGCACGGCAACCTCATGGGCGCCCACCCCGCGGGCGGCACCCTGGTGCTCGTGGGCGACGATCCCGCCGCGAAGTCGTCGAGCGTGCCGTGCTCCTCGGAGCTCGCGCTGATGGACCTCGCCATTCCGTTCCTCTACCCGGCCGACTCGCAGGAGGTCCTCGAACTCGGCCTTCACGCGGTGGAGCTGTCGCGGGCCAGCGGCCTCTACGCGGGGTTGAAGATCGTCACCGCGGTCGCCGACGGCTCCTCGCTCGTCGACCTCGGTGCCGAGCGTCCGGCACCGGTCCTGCCGTCGGGCTCGGGCCGCCACCAGCCGACCGCCCGCCTCCTCCAGCCCACCCTCGGTCCGCTGGAGCGGGACCTGCTGACCACCCGGCTGCGCCTCGCCCGTGAGTACTGTCGGCTCAACCAGCTCAATCGGATCGAACTGCGCGGTGCGGACGACGTCATAGGGATCGCGGCCTCCGGGCGCACCTACCGCGAACTGCGCGCCGCACTGGACCGGCTCGGCCTCAACGACGCGCAGCTCACCGAGGCAGGCATCCGGCTCCTCAAGATCTCGATGCCCTACCCCCTGGACGCCGAGACCATCGTCGAGTTCGCCGACGGTCTCGACCAGATCATCGTCGTCGAGGAGAAGCGCTCCTTCATCGAGACCGCGGTGCGCGAAGCGCTCTACGGCCGGGCCGGTGCGCCCCGGGTCTTCGGCAAGGAGGACGAGCACGGCAAGGAACTGATCCCTGCCTACGGTGAGCTCGACGCCGACGCGCTGATCCGCCCGCTCGCCCGCGAGCTGGGTGCACGCGGTGTCCCGGTGGAGCGGCAGCGCCTGGAGCGGATCGACGGCCGCGCTCAGCTCCCGCTGATCAGCCTGCCCAAGCGGGCCCCCTACTTCTGCTCCGGATGCCCGCACAACAGCTCCACCAAGGTTCCGGACGACTCGCTGGTCGGCGGTGGCATCGGCTGTCACGCCATGGTGCTGCTCATGGACGAGGACCAGGTCGGCACGGTCACCGGCCTCTCCCAGATGGGCGGCGAGGGCCTTCAGTGGATCGGCATGGCGCCCTACACCCGGCGCGAGCACTACCTTCAAAATCTGGGTGACGGCACCTTCGACCACTCCGGCTCGCTGGCGATCAGGGCCGCCGTGGCCGCCGGGGTGAACATCACCTACAAGCTCCTCTACAACTCCGCCGTCGCGATGACCGGCGGGCAGAGCGCGGTCGGTGCCATGGACCTGCGCCAGATCGTCGACGTCCTGCGCGCCGAGAAGGTGGCCCGGATCATCGTCACCACCGACGACGTACGCCGGACCCGGAGCATGCGGCTGCCGCACGGTGTGCCGGTGTGGGACCGGGCCCGTACGGAGGAGGCGCAGCGGGCGCTGGCCGGGATTCCCGGCGTCACCGTCCTCATCCACGACCAGGAGTGCGCCACCGAGAAGCGCCGCAAGTGGAAGCGCGGCAAGCTGGACAAGCCCACCACGCGGGTGTTCATCAACGAGCGCATCTGTGAGGGCTGCGGTGACTGCGGGCACAAGTCCAACTGCCTGTCGGTGCAGCCGGTCGCGACGGAGTTCGGCCGCAAGACCCAGATCCACCAGGCCTCGTGCAACGTCGACTACAGCTGTCTCAAGGGCGACTGCCCGGCCTTCATGACCATCACCGGGGTGGAGTCGGCCAAGAGCGCCGCCGCGGGTACGGCCCGTGACCCGCGTGTCCGTGGTGAGGCCGCGATCGCCGACCCCGTGCCGACTGTCGCGGGCGGTGACTTCGGCGTACGGCTGACCGGCGTCGGCGGCACCGGCGTGGTGACGATCTCTCAGATCCTCGCCACCGCGGGGCTGCTCGCCGGTTGGACACCGCGCTCGCTGGACCAGACCGGCCTGGCACAGAAGGGCGGCGCGGTCGTCTCCGACATCCGCTTCCACCGGGCGGGGGAGGGGCGCAGCAACAAGCTGGGTGCGGGCGAGTGCGACCTCTACCTCGGCTGCGACATCCTGGTGGCCGCCGACGAGAGCAACCTCATGGTGGCGGCCCCCGACCGGACGGTGGCGGTGCTCAACACCGCGAAGGTCGCGACCGGTCACATGGTCGCCGACGTGCACCAGACCTTCCCCGACCCCTCGGCGATGAGCGAGCGGCTGCTGGCGCGGGTGCGCCCCGGAGCGGAGGTGCTGGACGCGCGCGAGACGGTGCTGGCGCTCCTGGGCGACGACCAGTACCTGAACACCTTCATGGTCGGCGTCGGGTTCCAGCTCGGCGCGCTGCTGCTGCCCGCCGAGGCCGTCGAGGAAGCGATCCGTATCAACGGCGTCGCGGTGGAGGCCAACCTCCAGGCGTTCCGCTACGGGCGGCTGTGGGTGGCGGACCGCGCCACGGTGACGGCCGCTCTGGCCAAGGACGACTCCCGCCGCTCCCAGGCCGACGCCACGCAAGCCGTGGACTCCTCCGCCGATTCCACGCCGCTCGACCGGCTCGTGGCCCGCCGTATCCGCGAACTGACGGCCTACCAGGACGCCGCCTACGCCACCCGGTACGCCCGGACGGTGGACGCGGTCCGCGCACGCGAGCAGCAGGTCAACCCCGGCGCCGAGGATCTGACCACGGCGGTCGCGGAGAACCTGTTCAAGCTGATGGCCTACAAGGACGAGTACGAAGTGGCCCGCCTCGCCCTGGACGAGGGCGTCGCGGCCGAGGTGGCCGAGCAGTTCGGACCCGGTGCGCGGGCGCAGTGGAACCTCCAGCCGCCGGTGCTGCGCGCCCTCGGCATGCAGCGCAAGATCCGGCTGGGTGGCTGGTTCCGGCCCGGCTTCACCGCCCTCTACGGCATGCGGCGGCTGCGGGGCACCGCGCTCGACCCCTTCGGGCGGGCCGAGGTGCGCAAGGTCGAGCGGGCGCTTCTGGCGGACTACGCCGGGCGCGTCACCCGTCTGCTCTCCGCGCTCACCCCCGCCAACCACGCCACTGCCGTGCAGATCGCCTCGCTGCCCGACATGGTCCGCGGCTTCGAGGAGGTCAAGCTCCGCAATGTCGAGGCCTACCGCGCCCGGCTGCGGGAGCTGACCGAGCGCTTCGAGCAGGCCTCCGACGCGGGATGATTTCTCCGGCTGGGGGCGGGGAGCCTGGAAGTTTCCTCCGTACGGTTTGCGCGCGCGCCGTGATTCGATCGCTGTGAGCCGTGCACGGCAGGCGCCTCACGCACGTCGTGCACGCCCAGCGCGCAGAACGGAGAATCGAGCCCATGGCCTACATCGCGGCGGACGACGGCGTCCGTCTCCATTACACGGAGGCGGGCGATCCCGCCGGGCGGCCCGTCGTGCTGCTCGCGGGCTTCAAGGCGTCCGCGACCAGCTGGCTCTATCAGGCCGGTCCGCTCGCGGCGGCCGGACACCGGGTCCTCTCCGTCGACCTGCGCGGCCACGGGCAGGCCGACCGGCCGGAGACGGGCGTCGACATGGCGCGCCGCGGACAGGACGTACGGGTCTTCCTGGACGCTCTGTCCCTGCGCGATGTGCTGGCCGTCGGCGGCTCGATGGGCGGCAACACGATCTGGTCGTACATCGCGCAGTGCGGTGCCGACCGACTCGCGGGGATCGTGGTCGTGGACCAGACCCCGAAGATGCTGAACACGGCGGACTGGTCCCACGGCTTCTACGGCTACGAGGAGTCCAACGCCGACACCTACTTCGCCGAGCGCATCCCCGAGACCGGGCATGGCACCCCCCTGTGGCGGCGCGGCAGGCGACTGGTGCGCCTGGCCAGGGCGATGAAGGGCGGCGAGCGCACCCTCACCCCGGGCGAGAGGGTCCTGCTCAATGATCACGCGAAGGCCGACTGGCGCCCCGTGATCGCGTCCACCGGTGTGCCGGTCCTGTTCGCGGCCGGAGCCGAGAGCGAGTTCTGGCCGCCGTCGCACGCGACCGCCGCGGCGTCGTTCGCGCCCCGGGGCACCTCGGCCGTCATCGCCGCCGCCGGGCACGCCACCAACATCGAGCAGCCGAAGAGGTTCAACCGAGCCCTTCTCGACTTCGAAGGCACACTCGCGGTTCCCCGGAACCTGAACCGGAACCGGAACCGAGACCGGGAGCACTGACTGATCGCTCGGGTGCCTAGGGGAGGGCCGCGGGGCTCTCCGCCACCTTCCGCAGGAGTCGGCCCACCTCCGGGCGGATCACGTGGTGATGGCCTCCCATCGGGACGTCGGCCGAGCGGAAGAGGGAGGAGGCGTCCACGTTCGTGTACGGCATCTTGCTCAGGTCCCGCGCCGACATCTCGTTCAGGGCGTCCAAGGTGATGTCGGGCGGGCCGTCGACGCCCTGGATGCCGTCGAAGCCGAGGGCACCCCATTTGCGGGCCGTCGTGGCCATCTCCGCCGAGTCGCCGATCATCTGGGCCGACAGCGGATACAGCACGCCCAGGTGGGTGTCGAGATGGGAGAAGGTGCAGATCAAAGGTCCCTGCACCAGACGCCGCTGATTCCAGAGCGCGCCGTGCCCGGAGACCTGCTGGGGCAGGCTGTCGGCGAAGACGAAGTGCGACATCTCCGCCTGGAGCAGCGTGAGGGAGGCGAGCGTGACCGACTCGGAATGCCTTGCCTCAAGGCCCCGCAGCGCGAAGCCCGCCAGGCGTCCGCCCAGGCCGTGTCCGACCAGGTGAATCCGTGTCTCGCTCGACTCCACGAGGGCGGAGAGACACGGGCCGAGCCCCGCCTGCCCCACCGCGCCCGCCCGGCGGCGCAGCACATGCCGCACCACTTGGCGGAACAGCTCATGAGCACCTCGCCACACCTCGGCAGGTCCCTGACGGTGCCGGTCCAACCCGACCGGGCCGCCCGTGGCGACCGTGCCCACCCTGTTCACCCGGTCGCTGCGCGGTGCGGTCGGCCTGTGACCCGCCACCCGGATCTCGGGCAGGGTGCCTTCCTCGGACACCTCGGCGTCGGGCGTCTCGCCATCAGACGCCTCGGCACCTGACGCACCGGCCCCGTCCTCCTGACGGCCGGATTCCCCCGGCTCCTGGTCCTCTGCGGCGCTCATCAGATCGCTGAGCGCGCCCGCGAACTCCCCGCACACCGTCTTGGTGTCCTCGAACAGCATGAGCGGGTCGCTCTGCGGCAGGATCTCGCCCTCCGTGTCGGCGGCGTATTCGGCCAGTGGGTCCTGCAAGGGGATCTCCGCCAGCCGCCGCAGCGCCGACCCGAGGTCGTCGAAGGCCCTGTCGTGCGGGGGCTGCTCGCGCAGCAGCTCCGCGATCTCCGCCAACGGAGCGGAACCGTCGGGCAGATGGCGCAGGAGGTCCTCGTACAGGGTCTTGCTGATCCCGGGGCGCCCCGCACGTTCCTGCTCCGTCACCTGCTGCGCGATGCCCCAGACACCCTCGTCCCGGAAACACAGGGAAGGCCACTGTACGGTCAGGCAACCCGCACCGCCCGCCGCGTCCGCCCACGCGTCGGCGAGCATCCCGTGAAAGGCGCTGTCGGCGTCCCGGGTCACGCTCTCGTCGTTGTGGGCGCCGTGCACCACCACGTACAGATGCTCGATGCCGCTGTCCCGCACGGCTTCCCGCACGCTCCTGACCTCGGCCGGATCGACCTGGGCCCGCGCGTCGAAACGCAGGGTACCGACGTCGTGCAACGTGGTCTGTCGCGCCATGGCTTCCCTCCCGTGGGACGTCGTCGAGGACACCCGG
>NZ_JASKYR010000419.1:0-7741 GCF_041028215.1 Streptomyces flavofungini | reverse complement strand
GCCGCGCCCGGCCCGGGTTCACAGGGGTCGCAGCGGAACAGGCCGAACGCGCGGTCGGCGAAGGCGGCCCGGGACGACCACGCCTTCTGGCCGCTGAGCAGCCAGCCGCCGTCCGTCCGCCGCGCGGTGGAGCGCAGCGACGCCAGGTCCGACCCCGCCTCCGGCTCCGACCAGGCCTGCGCCCAGATCACTTCGCCGGTCGCCATGGCGGGCAGCACCCGGGCGCGCTGCTCGGCGGTGCCGTGGTCGAAGAGGGTGGGCGCCAGCAGGCTGATGCCGTTCTGCGAGACCCGGCCCGGGGCTCCCGCCGCGTAGTACTCCTCCTCGAACAGCAGCCATTCGACGAGGCCGGCGCCCTGTCCGCCGTACTCCTCGGGCCAGGAGACCACCGACCAGCGGTCCGCCGCCAGCTCGCGCTCCCACACGCGGTGGGCCGCGAAACCGGCCTCGGTCTCCAGGGACGGCAGCGGAGCGGCCGGTACGTGCGCGGCCAGCCAGTCGCGGGCCCGCCGCCTGAACTCGCGCTCCGCAGCGGTGAAATCGAGGTCCATCGGTGGGCCGCCCCTTCTCCGTACCTCTTCCCTAACAAGTGTTTGGTAGATTACCCTGAGTGGTGTCGGGGAGTCGAGAGTGAAGAAGACGAGAACCGAGGGCGCCCGGCGCGGCCGGGGCCCGGGACCGAAGGGGGCCGCCCATGGACGCATCCGCCCGCCCGCCGGACGCGCCCGTCTGCCCGCCGGGCCACGACCTGCTCGCGGGCCGCACCGCCGTGATCACGGCCGCGGCGGGCGCGGGCATCGGGGGCGCCACCGCCCGCCGCTTCCTCGAAGAGGGCGCCCGCGTCGTCATCGGCGACGCGCACCCGCACCGCACCAAGGAGTCGGTGGCGGCGCTCGCCGGGGAGTTCGGCGCGGACCGCGTCGACGGCATCCCGTGCGACGTCACCCAGGAGGCGCAGGTGCGGGCCCTGTTCGAGCTGGCGGAGACCCGCCACGACCGGCTCGACATCGTGGTGAACAACGCGGGCCTCGGCGGCACCGCGGAGCTCACGGAGATGACGGACGAGCAGTGGGACAAGGTCGTCGACGTGACGCTGAACGGCACGTTCCGGTGCACCCGCGCCGCCCTGCGCCGCCTGCGTGCCACCGCGAGCGGCGGCGTCGTCGTGAACAACGCCTCGGTGCTCGGCTGGCGCGCCCAGGCGGGCCAGGCGCACTACGCCGCGGCCAAGGCGGGCGTCATGGCGCTCACCCGCTGCGCGGCGATCGAGGCCGCCCCGCACGGCATCCGGGTCAACGCGGTCGCGCCCAGCCTCGCCCTCCACCCCCACCTCGCGAAGGTCACCTCGCCCGGGCTCCTCGAAGAGCTCACCGCCCGCGAGGCGTTCGGACGGCACGCGGAGCCGTGGGAGATAGCCAACGTCATCGTCTTCCTGGCCAGCGGCTACTCCTCGTACATGACGGGTGAGACCGTCTCGGTCAGCAGTCAGCACGCCTAGGCGGAGAATGACCGTGTGTCGAAACCGAAGCAGAGCACCAGCACTCCCCAGCGGACCTCCGGAGCGAGGCAGAGCCCCGGCAGGAAGAAGGCCGCGGTGACCCCCTCGCCCGAGCGGCGGCACGAGCTGCTCGGCATCGCCGCCGACGTCTTCGCCGAGCAGGGGTACAACGCCACCACGGTCCGTAAGATCGCCGACGCCGCGGGCATGCTCGCGGGCAGCCTCTACTACCACTTCGACTCCAAGGAATCGATGCTGGAGGAGATCCTGCGCACCTTCCTCACCGAGCTGTGGGACGGGTACGACGCCGTGCTGCGGGCCCCGCTCGGCCCGCGGGCGACGCTGGAGGCCCTGGTCACCGAGTCCTTCCGGGAGATCGACCGGCACCGCGCCGCCGTCGCGATCTACCAGAAGGAGGCCAGGCACCTGGTCGCCCAGGAGCGCTTCAAGTACCTGTCGGACTCCCAGCAGCGCTTCGAGAAGGCCTGGCTGACGACGCTGGAGCGCGGCGTCGCCGAAGGCGTCTTCCGTGACGACCTGGACACCCGGCTCGCCTACCGCTTCGTGCGCGACACGGTCTGGGTCGCCGCGTCCTGGTACCGCCCCGGCGGCGGCCACAGCCCCGAGGAGATCGCCCGCCAGTACCTCTCGATGGTCCTGGACGGCATCTCCGTACGTACGTAAGAGGCGCGCCGATGTGCGGCGCGCGCCCTACGACCGAGGAGAGCACGCCATGGCCGAGGCCTACATCGTCGAAGCGGTCCGCACCCCCGTCGGCAGGCGGGGGAAGGGGCTCTCCGGGGTCCACCCCGCCGACCTGGGAGCCCATGTCCTCAAGGCGCTCGTCGAGCGCTCCGGCGTCGACCCCGCCGCCGTGGAGGACGTCGTCTTCGGCTGCCTGGACACCGTGGGACCGCAGGCCGGTGACATCGCCCGGACGAGCTGGCTGGCCGCCGGACTTCCCGAGGAGGTCCCGGGCGTGACCATCGACCGGCAGTGCGGGTCGTCCCAGCAGGCCGTGCACTTCGCCGCGCAGGGCGTCCTGTCCGGCACCCAGGACCTCGTCGTCGCCGGCGGCACGCAGAACATGTCGATGATCCCCATCGCCTTCGCGTCCCGGCGGGCCGCCGAGCCCCTCGGCCTCACCGAAGGCCCCTACGCGGGCAGCGAGGGCTGGCGGGCCCGGTATGGCGAGAGCCCCGTGAACCAGTTCCACGGTGCCCAGCTCATCGCCGCCAAGTGGGGCATATCCCGCCGTGCCATGGAGGAGTTCGCGCTCCGCTCCCACCAGCGGGCGGTCCGCGCCATCGACGAGGGCCGCTTCGACCGCGAGCTCGTCGCGTACGGCGGCGTCACCGCCGACGAGGGCCCGCGCCGCGACACCACCCTGGAGAAGATGGCGGGCCTCGCGCCCGTGCTCCCCGACGGCACGATCACCGCCGCCTGCTCCTCCCAGGTCTCCGACGGAGCGGCGGCCATGCTCCTGGCGAGCGAACGGGCGGTCAGGGAGCACGGTCTGACGCCGAGGGCCCGCGTGCACCACCTCTCCGTGCGCGGCGAGGACCCCATCAGGATGCTCTCCGCGCCGATCCCCGCCACCGCGTACGCCCTGAAGAAGACCGGCATGAGCATCGGCGACATCGACCTGGTGGAGATCAACGAAGCGTTCGCGCCCGTCGTCCTCGCCTGGCTGAAGGAGACCGGCGCCGACCCGGAGAAGGTCAACGCCAACGGCGGCGCGATCGCCCTGGGACACCCCCTCGGAGCGACCGGCGTCAAGCTGATGACGACCCTGCTGCACGAACTGGAGCGCACCGGAGGCCGGTTCGGACTCCAGACGATGTGCGAGGGCGGCGGCCAGGCCAACGTCACGATCATCGAACGCCTCTGAGCCCTCCCGCACCCCGCCGCTCCCCCCGGGAGCGCCGAGCACCTGCCCGGACCTCGCTCCACGGCGGCCCCGACCCGGCTAGGCTCGACTCAGTACGTCGATTGAGCCAGCCCGGGAGGAAGCGATGACGCAGGGACGGCCCGGAGGAGCCGCCTGGGCCCCGCTGTGGGAGCGCGACGCCGAACTCGCCGCAGCCTCCCGCGCCGTCGAGGAGCTCTGCATGGACTCCACGAGCGCGGGCGGCCTCCTGGCCTTCAGCGGCGAGGCGGGCATCGGCAAGACGGCGCTCCTCGCCGAGGTGCGCCGCATCGCGGAGGGCCGCGCCACCGTCTGGTCGGCACGCGGCGGCGAGACGGTGACCTCCGTCCCCTTCAACGTGGTGCGCCAGCTCCTCCAGCCCGCGCTCGTCGCCCTCTCGCCCGAGGAAGCGCGCGAATACCTCGGCGACTGGTACGAGATCGCGGGCCCCGCCCTCGGCATAGCCGAGCCCGGCGGCCGCCAGGCCGACCCCCAGGCCGTCTGCGACGGCCTCGTGGCGGCGGTCTCGCGGCTCGCCCACCTCAAGTGGCCGCTCGTCCTCGTCATCGACGACGCGCACTGGGCCGACCAGGAGACCCTCCAGTGGCTCGCCGCGTTCACCCGCCGCCTGGACGAACTGCCGGTGCTCGTCGTGGTCGCCCACCGCCCGGGCGAGGCCGAGGGCGAGAGCGCCCGCCACCTCGCCTCCGTCGACGCCGTCGCCCGCACCTTCAGCACCCTGCGCGCGCTCACCCCGGACGCCGCCGCGGGCCTGACCCGCGCCACCCTCGGCGAGCACGCCGACGCCCCGTTCTGCCGCGAGGTCTGGGCGGTCACGGGCGGCAATCCGTATGAGTCGGTGGAGCTCCTCGCCAAGGTGCGCGACAGCGAACTGGAACCGGTCGAGAGCTCCGCGGACGGCCTGCGCGCCCTGAACCGCACCGCCAAGGGCCACGGCCTCGTCTCCCGCCTGGAGAGCCTCGGCACCGACGTCACCCGGTTCGCCTGGGCGGCGGCCATCCTCGGCACGGACATCTCCCTCGACCTGGCGGCCCAGCTCGCCGGGATGACCCCCGACAAGGCCGAGGAGTGCGCCGAGCGGCTCTGCGCCGCGCGCATCCTGGTCCGGGACACCGCGGGCCTCCTGGAGTTCGTCCACCCGCAGATCGCGAGCACCATCTACCGCTCGATCTCCGGGGCCATCCGCACCGCCATGCACGGCCGGGCCGCGTCCGTCGTCACCCAGTCCGGGCTCGGCGCCGCGGCGGCCTCCCGGCATCTGCTCGAAGTCCACCCGGACGACGACCCCGAACTGGTCGAGCAGATGCGCCAGGCCGCCGCCGAACACCTCGCGGTGGGTGCGCCCGACGCGGCGCGGCGCTGTCTGGAGCGGGCCCTGCGGGAGCCGCCCCTGCCCGAGATCCACGCGCGCGTGCTGTACGAACTGGGCTGCGCCACACTGCTGACCTCGCCCTCCACGACCATCGCCCACCTGCGCGAGGCACTCTCCACGCCCGGCCTCGAACAGGAGCTGCGCGTCGACGCGGTCTGCCGCCTCTCCCAGGCGCTGGTCCACAACGACCAGCTCGAAGAGGGCCTGCGGGCCATCGCCGACGAGGCGAGCAGGCTGGAGCCCGGCCCCGCGCGGCTGCGCCTCCAGGCCGTGCACTACATGTGGGAGGGCATCCACGCGGGCGAGGAGGACTCGCCGGGACGTTCGCGGCGGCTCGCCACGCTGGCCGGTCCGCTGTCCGGCCGCGACAACTCCGAGCGTGCCCTGCTGATCCTGCGCGCCTTCGACGCGATGACCCGCGGGGAGAACGCGGAGATGGTCGTCGAGCTCTGCGACCGCGCCCTCGTCAACGGCCGCCTCGCACCCGGGCTCGGCTGGACCGACACGGAGTGGAGCTTCGAACTCCGGCTGATGCTCGGCGGCTCGTACGCCTTCTCCGACCGGCTCGACCGGGCGGAGAGCCTGTTCACCGAGGCCGTGCGGGCCTACGAGGGCGCGGGCTGGAGCGGCGGCCACCTCGCGCTCTCCCACGCCTTCCTCGGCTACGTGTACCGCAGGCGCGGACGGCTCACCGACGCCGAGCGCTCGCTGCGCGAGAGCCTGCGCCTCGCCGACCGGGTCGGGGAGGGCCTGCCCATGCACTGGGAGGCGGCCAGCATGCTCATCGACACGCTGCTGGCGCGCGGGCACGTCGAGGAGGCGGGCGCGATCGCCGACCGGTACGGCTTCGCGCCGCCCTCCGCCTCCACGATCTATGTGCCCGACGCCATGTCCGTGCGCGGCAGGTTGCTGCTCGCCCTCGGCCGCACCGCCGAGGGGCTGCACGAACTGGAGGCCACGGCAAAGGCGCTGACCGCGCGCGGCCAGTACAACACGGTGCTCGCGCCGTGGGCCTACGACCTCGCCCGCGCCGTGGCGCACGAGAACCCCGGCCGTGCGGCACACCTCGTCTCCGACGCGCGGATGCAGGCCGAGCGGTTCGGCACCGACACCGCGATCGGCGAGGCCCTGCGGTGCGCGGCGGCCCTGGAGACCGGCCCGCGCGCGGTCGCCCTGTACCGCAGGGCGGCCACCTATCTGGAAGCCTCACCCTGCGCGTACGAACACGCGGTGGCCCGCGTCGAGTACGGCATAGCCGCGGACTCCGCCACCGAGCTGGAACGCGGCCTGACCCTGGCACGCACCTGCGGCGCGGACGGCCTGGTCGACCGGGCGCTCGACCACTTGGCGCTGGTACGGCGCTGAGGTCGCCGCCCACCGGTCTCAGCGGCCGGGCAGCCGCTCCAGTACCTCCGCCGCCTCCCGCATCACCCTCTCCACCAGCTCCGCGCACGAGGGGACATCGTCCAGGGTCCCCGTCACCTGGCCCGCGGCCATGATGCCGAGGTCGGGGCGGCCGTCGACCATCGCCGACTTGAGCATCATCGGGGTGTTGGCCGCGAGCAGCACCTGGCTCCATGTCAGGTCCTTGCCGTGGCGCATCGCCAGGCCGTCGCGGGCCATCCGGCACCAGCTCATGCCCGAGATCCTGCGGAACGCCGCCGCGTGGCGGACCGCGCGGGCCAGGGACGCGGCCCGGCCCGACCTCTCCAGGGCCGCCACCAGCTCCGTGCGCAGCATGCGGTGGGGGAGGCCGTCCACGCGTGTGGTGACCGTGACGTCCTTGACGGAGGCCGCGAGATAGCGCTCCTTGACCGCGTCAGGCACCGTCGAGTCCGAGGTGAGCAGGAAGCGGGTGCCCATGGCCACGCCCGCCGCCCCGAAGGCGAGCGCGGCGACCAGGCCGCGGCCGTCGCGGAACCCGCCCGCCGCGATCACCGGCAGGTCCACCGCGTCCACGACCTGCGGCAGCAGCACCGTCGTGGCGACCTCACCGGTGTGGCCGCCGCCCTCGCCGCCCTGCACGATCACCGCGTCCGCACCCCACGCCGCGACCTTCTCGGCATGGCGGCGCGCCCCGACCGAGGGGATCACCACCACCCCCGCGTCCTTCAGTTCGGCGATGAGGTCCCTGGACGGCGCGAGCGCGAAGGAGGCGACCCGCACCCCCTCCTCGATGATCACCGCGACCCGGTCCCGCGCGTCCCCCGCGTCGGCCCGCAGATTGACCCCGAACGGCGCCTCCGTACGCGACTTGACCTCGCGCACCGCCGCCCGCAGCCGCTCGACCGACATGGTCGCGGAGGCCAGGATGCCGAGCGCCCCCGYGCCCTCCGCCACCCGCGCGACGGCCCGGAACGCCCGGGTCACCGCGCCCATCCGGCCCTCGATCTCCTCGCCGAGCCCGGAGAGCAGTTCGGCGACCGCGAGGGACTCCGGGCGGGGCAGGGTCTCCAGGAGGGCGCCGCGGGCGCCCGGCACGAAGTCGTACAGGCCGTGCTCCGCGTCGAGGGGGTGCAGGAGGCCGCTCAGCAGGACCTCGGCCAGGTCGCTGGGGCGGGAGCCGGGGGTGACGCGCTGCTGGATCAGCCGCATCACCGGCAGCGCGGGCACCGAGAGCGCGATGTGCGCCGCCAGGTCCGCCGCCGCGGGCGAGGCCGCCTCCTGGAAGCGCAGCGGGGTGAAGCGCAGCGCGGTGTTCGGCGCGCCCGCGCGGGAGGCGATGGCCCTGCCGGGGACGGCGGGGGCGGCGGTGCGGCGCCAGAGGCGTTCGGGGAGCGGCTGGAGGATCGCGGTCGGGCCCCGGCCCGCCCACAGCCGCAGGGCGCGGGCCGCCCGGCCGCCCCACCAGTGCGGGCCCGAGCAGTCGCTGAGGACGAGGGTGATCCGGCGCCCCGCCGGATCGGCCAGCGCCGCCGGGTCCATCGCGGGGCCACCGGGC
>NZ_JASKYR010000418.1:0-6982 GCF_041028215.1 Streptomyces flavofungini | reverse complement strand
CGTGAGGGACGACCACCGTGGCGCCCCCGCTATTCCCCGCCCCGCCGGGCCGGCATCAGCASGTCACCATCCCACCGCCCCGTCGATCCGCTCCCGCAGCAGATCGGCGTGGCCGTTGTGCCGCGCGTACTCCTCGATCATGTGGATGAGGACCCACCGCAGCGACACCGGGCCCAGCCAGGGGTCCTCGCCCTCGACGTCCAGGTCGGCGGCCCCGGTGACGAACCGCTCGGCGAAGGCCACTTCGGCCCGCCATGCCTCCCAGGCGGCGGCGACGGCCTCCGGTTCCGCGCTCGCGTCGTCGAAGTCGGCGTCGGCGTTCTCCGGTGTGGCGTAGCGCGGCGCCACGTCCTGGCCCGCCAGGTCCCGCCGGAACCAGCGGCGTTCCATGTCGGTGAGATGGCGGACCAGGCCGAGCAGGGAGAGCGCGGACGGCTCCACGGAGCGGCGGGCCAGTTCGGAGGAGAGTCCCGCGCACTTGATCTCCAGGGTCGCGCGCTGCGACCGCAGGAAGCCGGTGAGCAGGGTGCGCTCGTCGCCGGTCGCGGGGCCGCCGTAGCGGGGGTCGGACTCCTGGCCGGTGAAGAACGCCGTCCGTCTGCTGGTCGTCATGCCCCCATCATGGCCCGAGGCGCGGCCCCGCTCACCGTCCGCCCACGACCCCGCCCCGCTCGCGCAGCGCCCTGTAGAGCGCGTCCACGAGGTGATAGCTGCGCAGGTCCTCGCCGGAGGTGCCCGCGCCCATGCGGTTCATGACATACCCGTAGGCGACGCGGTTCTCGGGGTCCGCGAAGCCGTAGGAGCCGCCCGCCCCGCCGTGCCCGAACGCGCGGGGGTTGGGGCCCGCCTGCCCGTACTGATTGAGCATGTAGCCGAGGCCCCACGGCCAGGCCGCGCCGAACGGGCTGCCCGCCGCGAGCACCAGATCCGGTTCCTCGCCCGCGCTCTGCGAGGTGCGCAGCCGCTCCACCGCTCCGGCGGACAGCAGCCGCCCGCACGCCAGTTCCGCGTAGACGGCGGCCATGCCGCGGGCGGTGGCATGGCCGTTGGCGGAGGGTATCTCCGCGCGCCGGTAGGCCGGGCCGTTCACGTCGCCGAGCGGCAGATAGCGCAGGGCCAGCGTGACCGGCGCCATCGGATGCTCGTCGAGCCCGCCGACCGGCGGCTGCGGCGCGTCGCCGAAAATGGTGCCGCCGGGCGCCGACCCCTCGGGGCGCGCCATGTCCGCGCACCGCCCGTGCTCGCTGTCCGGGGTGCCGACGTGGACGTCGGCGCCCAGCGGCCCGGTCACCTCCGCGCGCAGGAACGCGCCGAGCGAGAGCCCGCTGATCCGCCGCACCACCTCGCCGACCAGGAAGCCGAAGGTCACCGCGTGGTAGCCCTGCGCGGTGCCGGGGCGCCACCACGGCGCGGTGGCCGCGAGCGCCTCGGTGACCTTCTCCCAGTCGTGGACGGCCCCGGGCGGCAGCGGTTCGGCGGGCGCTATCAGCCCGGCGCGGTGGCTCAGCAGCCACCGCACGGGGATGTCCGCCTTGCCCGCTCGGGCGAACTCCGGCCAGTAGCGCGCGACCGGTGCGTCCAGGTCCAGTTCGCCCCGGTCCACGAGCAGGTGGGCGCAGAGCGCGGTCAGGCCCTTGGTCATGGAGTAGGTGTTCACCAGCGTGTCGCGCTCCCAGGGGCGCTCGCCGGAGCGGTCCGCGTCACCGCCCCACAGATCGACGACCCACTCCCCGTCCACCGACACGGCGACGGCCGCCCCGAGATCGCCGCGCTCGGCGAAGTTCCTCGCGAACTCCTCGCGGACGGGTTCGAAGCCGGGGGCGCAGCGGCCGTGGACGCGTACGGGCATGGAACCTCCTTGGCAGGGGACCGGACCGTATCGTCCCGCATGGTTGCCTTCGGCACCTACCCCCGGGGCGCATCCGCCGCACCCCCGGATGTGAGGGTGCGGTGAAAGAGATCAACCGTGGACGGACGGGAAACCGCGCGGGCGGACCGTGCCGCCGCACGGCGGCTCGGTCCAGGCACCGACGCCTGCCCCGACGCCCGTTCACCTGTGGCCGGAGGCGAACGTCCCGACAGGGCGGGGCCTTGTGTCCTCGGCGCCAGAGGTTGGACTTCTCTTCACACCCCCGTCACTGGCCCTTCCGTATCGCTTGCTCCCCTTGGCACACTTCACCCGCTCGCGTCCCCCACAGATCACGAGGTCGGAATCTCCATGCCTGAACTCAACCGGCGCCGCTTCATGCAACTGGCCGGCGGCACCGCGGCCTACGCCGCGCTCAACCAGAGCATCGCGCGCGCCGCCTCGCTGCCCGCCCGGCGGGCCACCGGCACCCTCAAGGATGTCGAGCACGTGGTCGTGCTGATGCAGGAGAACCGCAGTTTCGACCACTACTTCGGGACGATGAAGGGGGTGCGCGGCTTCGGCGACCCGCGCCCGGTGACCCTGCCCAACGGCAAGCCGGTCTGGAACCAGCCGAGCGGCGCCAAGGAGGTCCTGCCGTTCCACCCGGACGCCAAGGACCTGGGCATGCAGTTCATCGCGGGCCTCGACCACGACTGGGCGGGTGGCCACAAGGCGTTCAACAACGGCAAGTACGACCAGTGGATCCCCGCGAAGTCCGAGCGGACGATGGCGTACCTGGAGCGGAACGACATCCCCTTCCACTACGCGCTCGCCGACGCCTTCACGATCTGCGACGACTACCACTGTTCGTTCATGGGGGCCACCGACCCCAACCGCTACTACATGCTCACCGGCCATGTCGGCAACGACGGCAAGGGCGGCGGACCGGTCCTCGGCAACCAGGAGGCGGGGTACGACTGGACGACGTACGCCGAGCGCCTCCAGGCGGCGGGCGTCTCCTGGAAGGTCTACCAGGACATCGGCGACGGTCTTAACGCCGCGGGGCACTGGGGCTGGATCAACGACGCCTACCGGGGCAACTACGGCGACAACTCCCTGCTGTACTTCAACAAGTACCGCAACGCCAAGCCCGGCGACCCGCTGTACGACAAGGCCCGCACCGGCACCAACGCCAAGGCGGGCGACGGCTACTTCGACATCCTGAAGGCCGACGTCAAGGCGGGCAAGCTGCCGCAGGTCTCCTACATCGCCTGCCCCGAGGCCTTCACCGAGCACCCGAACTGGCCGGTCAACTACGGTGCCTGGTACATCTCCAAGGTCCTCGACGCGCTGACCGCCAACCCCGAGGTGTGGGCCAGGACGGCGCTCTTCGTCACCTACGACGAGAACGACGGCTACTTCGACCACATCGTGCCGCCGTACGTCCCCAAGGACGCCAGTCAGGGCCTGTCCACCGTGGACACGAAGCTGGACTACTTCCCGGGCAACGCCTCCTACGCGGCCGGGCACTACGGCCTCGGCCAGCGCGTGCCCATGATCGTCGTCTCGCCGTGGAGCACCGGCGGCTTCGTGAACTCCGAGGTCTTCGACCACACCTCGATCATCCGGTTCATGGAGCGCCGCTTCGGCGTCAAGGAGCCCAACATCTCGCCCTGGCGCCGCGCCATCTGCGGCGACCTGACCTCCGCGTTCGACTTCGGCGGCGCGGACACCGACCCGGCCGGGCTCCCCGGCACCGCCGCCTACGAGCCGCCGGACCACAACCGCCACCCCGACTACGTCCCCAAGGCGCCCGCCGTCCCGGCGCTGCCCAAGCAGGAGCGGGGTTCGCGGCCCGCACGCGCCCTGCCGTACGCCCCGCTGGTCGACGGCGCCGCCGATGTGGCCGCGGGGAAGTTCAAGCTGACCTTCACGGGCGGCGACAAGGCGGGCGTCTGCTTCCACGTCCGCTCCGGCAACCGCACCGACGGCCCCTGGACGTACACCACCGAGGCGGGCAAGACCCTCTCCGACACCTGGAACTCGGCGTACAGCAACGGGTCGTACGACCTGTCGGTGTTCGGGCCCAACGGCTTCCTGCGCACCTTCAGGGGGCCGAACAAGAAGGCCGGGCCCGAGGTCACCGCCCGCCACGACGGGACGACCGGCAACATCAGGCTGACCTTCAAGAACGCGGGCAGCACCGATGTGAACCTCAAGCTGTCCAACGCCTACGGCGGCGCGGCCCAGGCCTTCAAGGTCAAGGCGGGCGCCACCGTGCAGCACACCGTCGACCTGCGCGCCGCCAAGCGCTGGTACGACCTCACGGTGAGGTCCGACGCCGACGCGGGCTTCCTGCGGCGCTTCGCGGGACACGTCGAGACCGGCGCGGCGGGCGTCAGCGACCCCGCCCTCATCACCGTCTGACACGCCTGCCGTCCTCGGGCGTCGGGGGCCGGGTCACCACGGGTGACCCGGCCCCTCAGGGCCGCGACAGGTGCAGCGCCCGCGGTTCGGCGGGCTGCCCCGGGATCGTCGTCAGGTACTCCGGTACCGGCACGTCCGGGGCGGTCCGGGGCGAGCGGGTGAGCACCAGCACTCCGTACGCGGCCACCGCGGCGCCCGCCACCGCCAGGAGGATGCCCACGACGCCGCCCTGGAGCCGCTCCCCGAGCAGCGCCACCCCGATGACCGAGGCCGCGACCGGGTTGGAGAGCGTCACCACGGCGAGCGGGGCGCCGAGACCGCCGCGGTAGGCGGTCTGCGAGAGCAGCAGGCCCCCGGCGGCGAAGGCGGCCACGAGCAGCGCCACGGTCACGACCTGCGGGCTGAGCAGCGGCCCCGAGCGGTCGGTGACGGCGACCGTGACGGTCTGGGTGAGCGCGGAGGCGACGCCCGAGGCGAACCCCGAAGCGGTCGCGTGCCGCAGTCCCGGCCGGGTGCCCGGCCGGGAGAGCACGCCGATGACGACCATGGTCCCGGCCGCCACCACCAGCGCCTCCGGCACCGTCAGGGTGTCGTCCGGCGCCGGACCTGACGCGGTCAGAAGGAGTGCCCCGAGGCCGATGAGGGTGAGCCCGGTGCCGCGCCACTCCAGGCGCGTGACCCGGCGCCCCGCGAGGCGCGCGCCGAGCGGCACGGCGGCGACCAGGGTGAGCGCTCCGAGCGGCTGGACCAGGGTGAGCGGCCCGTACTTCAGGGCGGCCACGTGCAGCAGCGCGGCGGCGGCGTTCAGCCCGACCGAGGACCACCAGACGCCGCTGGCGAGCATCCGCAG
Source organism: Streptomyces flavofungini (assembly GCF_041028215.1). Classification (GTDB taxonomy): domain Bacteria; phylum Actinomycetota; class Actinomycetes; order Streptomycetales; family Streptomycetaceae; genus Streptomyces; species Streptomyces flavofungini_B. The sequence continues at coordinate 1,856 of NZ_JASKYR010000418.1, read as the reverse complement.
GGCGCCGCTCCCGCCCTCGGTGACCCGGGCGGCGAGCCGCTCCTGGGCCACGGCCGCGGCGGCGTACGCGGCGGCCGAGACGAGGGAGAGCGCGACGGCGAGCAGGGTGGCGTTCACCGTCCGGCCCCCGAGGTGATCAGCTCGGACACGTCGGACCGGACCGGGGCCGGGGCCGCGCGGTGCCCGGGAGCGCCCGAGCGCCGTACGACCAGGGACGGCTTCGGGCGGGGCAGGCGGATCACCGCGAGCGCGATGCCGAGCAGCGCGGTCGCCGCGAGGGCGTCGAGCCAGTAGTGGTTCGCCGTGCCGACGATCACGAGCAGCGTCAGGAGCGGGTGCAGCAGCCACAGCCAGCGCCACCGCGTCGAGGTCGCCACGATCAGGCCGACGGCGACCATCAGCGCCCAGCCGAAGTGCAGCGAGGGCATCGCTGCGAACTGGTTGGCCATGCTGTCCGTCGCGGGCCTGGCCGCGTACACCGAGGGGCCGTAGACCTGCGCCGTGTCCACCAGATGCGCGGCGTTGAGCATCCGGGGCGGCGCGAGCGGGAAGCCCAGGTGCAGGGCGAGTGCCGCCGCGGTGAGCGCGGCGAGCACCCGGCGGGCCCAGACGTAGTGCCGGGGGCGGCGTGCGTAGAGCCAGACCAGGAAGAGCAGGGTCGCCGGGAAGTGCACGGTCGCGTAGTAGGTGTTCGCGACGTGGACCAGCGGTTCCCCGTGCAGCAGCAGATCCTGCACGCCGCCCTCGCCGGGCAGGCGGAGGGTGCGCTCGGCGTCCCACACGCGGTGCGCGTTGTGGAAGGCCTCGCCGGTGTGTCCGTTGGCGAGCTGCCTGCCGGATTTGTAGACGAGGAAGAGTCCTATGACGAGGAGGAGCTCGCGGACGAGGGGCGGTCGGGCAGATGTGTCCGGCTCCCGGACCGTCGGGTCCGGCTCCCGTTCGGCAGGCTCGGTGCGGGATTTCATCCCCCGGCCCCTTTACGTGACGACTGGGTGGTGCGGTGCTGAGTGAGGGGTCGCCCCACTCATCGATACGCCAGTGTACCGATACGGAGGCGTACCGGTACACTGGCGTATCGATAGGGGTCGATCGCATCGGGTCGGCCGCCGTACCGAGGAGAAGAGTCATGACGTCGACGTCTAGCCGCTCGAAGATCACGCCGGAGCGTGAGCAGGAGTTCTACGACGCCGTCCTCGACCAGCTCCGCGAGTGCGGTTACGAAGCGCTGACCATGGAGGGCGTGGCCGCGAGCACCCGGTGCAGCAAGTCCACGCTCTACCGCCAGTGGAAGTCCAAGCCGCAGTTCGTCGCGGCGGCGCTGCGGGCCAACCGCTGTGTGCGCTTCGCGGGCATCGACACCGGCACCCTCGCCGGGGACCTGCGGGCCGCGGCCCGGGTCGCGGGCGAGCAGTCAGGGCGCGACACCATGCTGGTCCAGGCGCTCAGCCACGCGGTCCTCCAGGACGTGGACCTCCAGCGGGCGCTGCGCGAGACGCTGGTCGAGCCGGAGCTCCAGGCCATGGACGCGCTGATCAAGCGGGGTGTCGAACGCGGCGAGATCGCGGCGGGACACCCGGCCGTGGAGTTCCTCACGGTGCAGCTCTTCGGCGTGGTGCGGGCCAGGCCGATCATCGAGGGCGAGCATGCCGACGAGGAGTACCTGACCCGATTCGTGGAGGCGTGCGTGCTGCCCGCGCTCGGCCTCACCTAGATCGTGGGCCCGGTCCCGTTGGATGACGGACCTGGGCCCGCCCGCGCCGCACCGTGGGGACGGGGGCGGCGCGCACCCCCGGGCCGGACGGGGTTCCTCCTGAGCGGCGAGGAACCCCGCCCGGTCCACCGAGCCCGGCGTCCCC
>NZ_JASKYR010000417.1:0-7395 GCF_041028215.1 Streptomyces flavofungini | reverse complement strand
TCCCTCACCACGTCCCGCCGGACGCCCCCCGCCTCCACGCCTACGCCCAGGGCCGTCTCTGTCAGGAGCGGGGGCGCTGGGCCGAGGCGCTCGGCCACTTCACCGGGCTGCCGTCCGACCTGCTCGACGTGCCGGACCGCGTGCTGTACTCGCGGGGACGGGCCGCCGATGAGCGGGGCGAGTGGACCGGGGTCATCGACGGGTTCGGGCGGCTGCCCGACGCCTGTGCCGAGGGCGAGGTGGGTGTGCGCCGCCGGTACGCACGCGCGCGCGTGGCCGCCGATCTGCGTGCCGACTGGACGGCGGTCCTCGGCCTGCTCTCCGGCGTCCCCGACGAGGCGCGCGAGGGCACGGTGGCCGCCCTGCGCCGCAAGGCCGAGGGCCGCAGGGCGGAGGAGGCGGGCGACTGGGCGCGGGCCTGCGAGATCCACGCGGGCGCGTTCCCGCGGGGCCGGGCGGAGAAGGCCCGCGGGGACGACGAACCCGGCTGCCTCTACCGCTACGCCCTCGCCCGTACCCACGAACTGGCCGGGCGTTGGAGGGACGCCGACGAGGTCTATCAAGGGCTGCCCGGCGACTGGGGCGACGTCACGGCGCGGCGGGGGTACGTACGGGCCCGTGTCGCCGAGGCGGACGCCGGCACCGGCGAGGCCTGGCGGCGGGTCGCGGAAGCCTACGGCGAGATCGCGGAGGCGCTCGGCGAGGACGCGCCCACGCGAGGGCGGTACGCGCGCGTGCGCCTCGCCGAGGCCGAGGGGGACTGGGCCCGCGTCGTGCGGGAGGCCGAGGCCCTCGGCGAGCACCGGGACGCCCCCGCCCTCGCCGCCTACGCGCGCGGGCGCCTCGCCGAGGCGCACCAGGAGTGGCAGCGCGCCGCCGACGCCTTCCGGCGGTGCCCGGGGCACCGGGACGCCGACGCCCAGCTCGCCTACGCCGAGGGGCGGTCGCTGGAGGCCGCGGGCCGATGGAGCGGCGCGGTCGCCGCGTACGAGCGGGCCCGCGGCGTGCTCGACCGCGCCGACGTGCGGTGCCGCAGACTGCGGCGGCTGATCGGCCTGCTGCCCTGGGCGGACGGGCTCACCAGCGCGCCCCTGGTGGCCGATCCCTTCGCCGTACGGGACCGGACGTTCCCGTATCTGGCCCTGCGGGACGCCGGGGTGGACCCGGGCGCCTCGATGGACGTCGTGAAGAACGCCTCGTACGCACTGCTTGAGCGCGGTTCGATGTCCTGGCACGAGCGGGTCGCCCTGGAGCGGCTGCGCCTGCCCGGCAGACGGCTCCGGCTCGACGCCCTGCTCTACCGCTGGCACGCGGCCCCGGCCCTGCGGAACGCCCTGGCCCAGCTCTCCCCCGACGAGGGCCCCGCCCTCCTGGACACCCTGTGCGAACGCTTCCCGCGGGACGCCCCGCTGCTGCTCCTGCTCGCCCGCGACAGGGAGGCCGCGGCGGCGGAGTGGGAGCGCCGGCTGCACGCGGCCCCCGGCGACATGGCGGTGGTGCACGGCCTCGCGGTGGCCCGGCTGTGGCAGGCGCAGGAGCTGGAACAGAGCGGCGCGTGGGAGCACGCGGTAAGCGCGTGGGAGGCCGCGCTCGCGTACTGGGCGACGCTGCTGAGCGACGACGAGTACTGGGACGGCTGGCGCGCCGAGCGGGCGCTCGCCTACGAACGGGAGCTGACCCAGGAGGACATGGCGTCGCTGCGCTGGGAGCTGAACCAGCACCTGTTCGGGCAGCTCTCCGCGTTCGAGCAGCGCCACACCGACCAGGGCCGCCCCGCCCAGGCCGCCGCCTACCAGGCGCTCGCGGGCCTCCTCGAATCGGAGCTGGGCGGCGCGCGGGTCCTCAAGGACGTCGGCGGCCTGCCGTCCGTCCCCGGCGCGGGCGCCACGCTGGCGTGCGGTCCGCGCTATCTGCGGCTGCTGCGGCTCCAGGCACCGCTCGGCGACCTCGTCGCGAGCCTGGACGCGGCGGCGAAGGAGGGCAGGGACCCCGGCGAGTACGCCGTGCGCGAGCTGCGCTGGGCCTTCTCGGGCCTCGCCCGGAGCTTCGCGCTCTCGGAGGTCCGCAAGTTCGAGCAGGCGCTGCGCGCACTGCCCGCGCTGCGCACGCTGACCACCCTGCCGGAGGACTGCGCGGGCCCCGCCGCGTCGGCGGACCACACCGGGGCGTGCGGGCACTGCCAGGAGTTCCTGCGCGACAACCCCGCCTACGTGCGGCTGCCGCGCCGCCATGCCCGCCTCCTCCAGGACGGCGTGGAACTGGCCGTACACGTCCGTCTCGCCCTCGCGCGCACCGCCCTGACGCGCGGCGACGGCGGCCTGGGCACGGCCCTTGAGCAGTGGGCGGAGCTGGTGAAGGTGTCCCGCAGGGCCGGGATGCAGGCCAGGTCGAAGAAGGCGGTCATCCGTACGGTGCTCGGCCGCGTGGAGGCGCTGTCCGCGGAGGAGGGACCCCAGCTCGGGCCCTGCCTCGACGAGGCCGTCACGCTCGTCGAGTCGGCCGTCACGGTGCTGCACCCGCTGGACCGCGAGCTGCTCGGCCAGCTGCACGCGAAGCTCTCGGCGCTGCTGTCCATGCGCGGGGTGTGGCGCGGCTACACACGGACCAAGCACGGCATGGGGTGCGACGTGTACGGCGCGGAGGCCGACCTGCGCCGCGCCCTCGCCCTGAACCCGGAGTCGAGCCACGCCCGGGACAATCTGGCGCGGGCCCTGGTGTTCACCCTGGACGAGCGCACGTACGAGGTGCCCGCGCGTCTCGAACTGCTGCACGAGGCGCTGGGTCTGCTCGACGTGGGCCTCGGCCAGGCGCTGACGCACCGCTACCGCGAGACGCTCGGCGAGGCCCTCGACGAGATGGAGAAGCTGCTGACCCGGCACCTCGGCGTCGGCGGCATGGGCGATCTGATCCGCAGCGACGGCCAGGAGACGCCGCCCGACGACGAGGACCTGCCCGCCTGGGCGGCGGAGCTGACCGACAAGGCCGAACTCGCGCTGCGGCGCGGGGAGATCCTGTGGGCGCTGCACCACCTGTTCCGCGCCACCCGCGCGGACCCCACGAACAGCCGGATCAGGCGGGCGCTCCTGGACGCGGTGCACCGCTGGCACACCGAGCTGAGGCCCGGCCGAGAGGCCGCCGAGGACCGAGCAGGAGGCAGTGTCGCGTGATCAAGGACCCCGACGCGAGCGGGGAAGGCTCCTTCCCCTACGACGCGCTGGCCCCGGCCGGTGTGACGCCCTGGACGACCCACGCCGACATGAAGGACGTCTCCTTCGAGCTGCTCGCCCGGCATCTGATGACGCCGGTCACCCAGCAGGCCTGGGACGAACTGCGCGGCGTGCGCCGCAGACTGCTCGTCGATCTGCTGCTGTACGACGTGGACATGGAAGCCGAACTGCCGCTCGCCGCGGCGGAGATCGACCGGGAGCTCACCTTGGCAGAAACGCAGGACACGGGGGAAGCGCGCCCCGATGCCACCGCGCGCCTCGTCGCCGACCTCATCCGCTTCGATGTCTGATCCCACGGCCCGCCTCGCCTACGAGCACGCCCGCGACCTGGCGGCCCGCGAGGCCGTCCACCGGGCGCTCACCGAGCGGCTGCTGCTGCGCTGCGCCGATGTCCTCGACTCCTTCGACCGGCTCCTCGCGGACGGCGCCGCGGGCGACGTCGCCACGTACCGCGGGAGTGTCGCGCTGATCGCGGGACAGCTGGAGACGGCGCTGGCCGCGGAGGGGCTCGAACGGGTCGGGCACCCCGGTGAGCGGGCCGAACCCGCCACCCATCACGTGACGGAGGCCCGTGCCGCGCCGCCCGGCACGGGCGCGGGCGAGGTCCTGGAGATCGTGCAGCGCGGATACCGGTACCGGGGACAGGTGCTGCGTGCCGCCCGGGTGGTCGTCGCCGTGGACGGCGAGACGGAGCAAGGAACGGAGCGGGAATGAAGGCCATCGGCATCGACCTCGGCACCACCAACAGCGCTGTCGCCGCCCACGATCCGCACCGCGCGGACATCGCGGTGCTCACCAACAGCAAGGGCGAACGGCTCACCCCCTCGGTCGTCGGCGTCATGCACCGCGACGGCAAGGACCAGCCGCTCGTCGGCGAGGACGCCCTGAACTGGGCGATCATGCAGCCCAAGGAGACCATCGCCTCCGTGAAGCGGCTGATGGGACGGGACTTCGCGGACGCCTCCGTGGCCCAGGCCCGCGACCGGATGAGCTACGAGATCGTCGCGGGCCCCGACGACGACCCGCGCGCCCATGTGGTGCTCGGCGGCCGGGCCCGTACGCCCGCGGAGATTTCGAGCGTGATCCTGGACAAGCTGGTCAGGGACGCCACGCGCACCCTCGGCGAGCCCGTGACACACGCCGTGATCACCGTGCCCGCGTACTTCCGCGATGCCCAGCGCGCCGCCACCCGCGAGGCCGCCGAGAAGGCGGGCCTGGTGGTGAAGAAGATCGTCGACGAGCCGACGGCCGCCGCCGTCGCCTTCGGCCTGCACAAGCCGGGCGGCGCCCGCAGCCGGGTCCTCGTCTACGACCTCGGCGGCGGCACCTTCGACATCTCCGTGCTCAACGCGGTGAAGGACCAGGAGGGCAGGAGCCAGTTCCAGGTGCTCCGCTCGGCCGGTGACATCTGGCTGGGCGGCGACGACTTCGACCTGGCGATCGTCGAGCGGATCATCGCGTGGATGCGCGAGGAGCACCACGTGGACCCGTCGGGCGACAAGGCGTTCCTCTTCCACGCGAAGAAGGCCGCCGAGCGCGCCAAGCGCGAGCTGAACGACATGGACGAGACCTACATCGTGGTCCCCGCCGCCTACCGGGGCGAGAACGGCGTGCTCGACGTCGAGATGAAGCTGACGCGCGCCGAGTTCAACGCGATGATCGCGCCGCTGGTGGGCAGGACGATGGCGCTCGTCCAGGAGACCCTCGCGCGCTACGAGCTCTCCACCGACGACATCTCCGACGTACTCCTCGTGGGCGGCGGCACGCTCACCCGGCCGGTGTACGAGGCGGTCGAGGCGTTCTTCGGCGCCGCCAAGGTCCGCAGGAACATCAACCCCATGGAGTGCGTGGCCTTCGGCGCGGGCGTGCTCGCCGAGACGCTGCGCGGCGTGGAGTGCTCGGACCCGCAGTGCGCCAAGGTCAACGAGTACGGCGCGGTCGCCTGCGCGGCCTGCGGGCGGAGCCTCGCCGACGGGCGGTCCAAGGGCGACACGGGCCTGTACGAGTCGACGCCGATGGCGATGGGCATCGCCGCGATCAAGGGCAGCCAGCGCGACGTGTTCGTGGAGATCATCGAGGCGGGCTCGCCGTACCCGCTCTCCGAGCCGCGCCAGCGCACCTTCCACGCCACCGACAGCCGCCGCATCCGGGTGCCGGTCTACGAGGGCGACAGCAAGGTGGCCAGCGAGAACCACGAGCAGGGCGTGGTGGAGTTCGAGCTGCCGCAGGAGATCGAGATCAACCGCCAGGTGGACGTCTCCTTCAACTACTCGGCGGACCGCATCATCACCGTGAAGATCAGCGTGCGCGGCACGGACATGGTCCTTGAGGCCACGCCCAACCGGGAGAAGCCGCGCACCCCGCCGCCCGAGCCGGTCGAGGAGCTGGACAGCGCGGTCCTGCGCGAGCAGCTCGCCTTCGCCGAGCGGGAGGCCGACAACTTCCTGCGGCGGTACGGGCCCTACATCGAGCCGGTGCAGGCGATGAAGGTGCGCCGCGACATCGAGCAGGCCCAGCGTGCGGTGGCGATGGGCGACAGCGGCGAGTACAAGCGGCTGACCGAGCTGCTCCTGGACGACATGTACCGCCAGTGCGGCCTGGCGAGCCAGTTCCGGCAGGCCGAGCTGGCCTCGGAGGGTGCGCCGCCGGAGACGGTCCGGCACATCAACGAAGCGGTCGAGTACGTCAAGCAGGCCCACCGGCAGGGCAATCGCGCGCAGACCGCCCAGCACGCGCGCAACCTCGTCAACCTGGTGGCGGTCGCCCAGTCCGAGCGCGCCGTGCCGACCCTGCCCGACCGGCCCGACTACGAGGGCATCCTGCGGTTCGCCGAAGAGACGGCGGGCGGATGACGCAGGCGGGCCGGGACGGCCGCCCCGCGCCGGGGGCGGCCCCCGTCAGCCTCGGCATCGACTTCGGCGCCACGGGCCTGCGGGCGCTCTTCGCGCTGCCCGACGGCCCCGGACGGCGCCTGGAGGCGGCGGAGGACGACGGGCCGTGGCTGCTGTGCGAGCCCGCGGAGACGGGGACGCTGCCGGTGACCTTCCCCAGCCTCAAGAGCCGCCTGGGCAGCGGGCGTCCGGTGCGCACCTCGGCCGGGGCGGCCGACGCGGACCGGATCGTGGTGCGCAGGCTGCGGTCGCTGCGGGAGCGCGTGGAGGCGGCGGCGCCGGGGCGGGTGGCGCAGACCGTGATCAGCGTGCCCGCGCGGTTCGGCTCGGCACAGCGGGCCGCCCTGCGGGACGCGGCGCGCGAGGCGGGGCTCGACCCCGCGCGCCTGGTCAGCGACTCCATGGCCGCCGTGATCGGCCACACCACTGAGCGGGACAGCGGCACCTGCCTGGTCTACGGCATGGGGTACGAGGGGTTCGAGCTCGGCCTGATCCGCAGTGTGCGCGGCCACTTCCGCTCCCTCGGCTACGAGGGCGGCGCGACGTCGGGGGGCCGCGCGTTCGACGCGGAGCTGCTGTCATCGGCGGTACGGCTGCTGCCCCGGGGCGGCGCGTGGCGCACCGCCGGGCTCGACACCGCCCTGTGGCAGGGGCTCCGCGCCCGGGGGCAGGAGGCGCGGGAGGCGCTCGGCAGGCCGAAGGGGCCCGAGGCCGCCGTGCTCGGGCTGCGGTTCGGCGGGGGGCCGCCGCTCCAGGTGCGGATCGACAGGCCCGACTTCGACGCGTACGTCGACCGGCATGTGCGGCGCACCCTGGACCGGGCGCAGGCGCTCCTCGACCGGTCGGGGATGCGGCGGGATGACGTGGACACACTGCTCCTCGTGGGCGGCAACACCCGTATGGAGCAGGTGCGTTCGCGGGTCGCCGGGCTCGGGCGGCACTGTGTGCGGGCCGCTCCCGAGCTGCTCGCGCTCGGCGCGCTGAAGCACGCGCTGCGGCTGGCGGGCGGCGGCGCGTCGTCGGGCCCCTCGACCCTGGAGGAGGGCCCGCTGGACCCGGCCGCGCTCGCCCAGGACACCCTGTCCGACGCGCCGCCGCTCACGGCCACGCTGGTGGGCGGCGCGGCCGAGGAGGCGGGCCGCCGCCGGGCCCTGGAGGAGCCCGGTTCCGTACGGCACCTCGCCCCGGGGCCCGGCCCGCGTGAYCCGCSGGACGTGAGCGGACCCCGCGAGGCCAGGGACGTCGGCCGGGCCCCGGGGCGAGGTGCCGTACGGAAC
>NZ_JASKYR010000416.1:0-7698 GCF_041028215.1 Streptomyces flavofungini | reverse complement strand
CAACGTGCCGATGCTGGAGAGGAACGAGGACCACGTCGGGGACGCCGAGGTCGGCTTGGCCAAGGCCCCCGCTTTCGGCGCCTATCTGGACTACGGGCCGCGCGGCGTCGAGCGCATGGACGAGCTCGGCAAATGGCTCGGCGGCGTCGAGCTGAGAGTCGGGCACACCTACCTTCCCGGCGACCGCTGGAGCAATATCGCGGGCGCGCCGAACTTCCTGGAGAGCTGGGCCGAGTGGCGCAAGAAGAAGGACGACCGGCTCTTCGTGCTCAACGTGCCGATGCTGGAGAGGAACGAGGACCACGTCGGGGACGCCGAGGTCAGGCGGCTGCTGCGGAGGGGGGCCGCAGGTGAGTTCGACGACCACTTCCGGGTGCTCGCCCAGCGCCTGGTCGACCTGGGCGTGCCCGAGACGGTGATCGTGCTCGGCTGGGAGATGAACGGCACGACCTACACCCATCGGTGCGGCCCGGACCCGGAGTCCTGGAAGAAGTACTGGAACAGGATCGTCACCACAATGCGGTCGGTGCATGGACAGAAATTTCAGTTCGACTTCACGCCGAACAGGGGGCGTGACGCCATTCCGTGGACGCAGTGCTATCCCGGCGACGAGTCCGTCGACATCGTCGGCATGGATGCGTACGACCAGCCGCGCGGAATGCCGTTCGACGAACAGGTCAAGGAACCCTATGGGCTCCAGGAACACATCGACTTCGCGGCGGCCCACAAGAAGCCCATCTCGTATCCCGAATGGGGTCTGTTCCGCAACGGTGACAATGAAGAATACATGCGCGGCATGCTGGAATGGATGAAAGAAAAGAAGCCGGTGTACAACACCGTCACCGACTACTGCCCGCACGGAGTGTGGCAGTGCAAGTCCAATCCCGGTGCGTCGGCGGTCTATCGGGACCTTCTCTCCGACGGTGCCGGCACCCCGGCCGTGCCGACTGAACCGGCGAAGCCGCCCGCGTGTTCCCCGATGAACCTCGGCCAGTGGACCGGGCACTGGCTCGGCGACAGGTTCTGCCTGCGGTTCGACTGGTGGAAGGGGAAGTACCGCTACTGACGCAGTCGCCGTTTCGCCCACGCACGGACCGCCGCGTAGCCGGCCGCGGCGGTCAGGAGCGGTGCCGTCCGTCCGCGGGCGAGGAGGAAGCGCTGGTTGGTGACCGGGTCGGGGCGCCAGTGGTGCTTGTACGGCTCGTTGCCGCGCAGCAGGCTCAGCGCGCGGCGCTGCTCACCGCCGGTGTGCCGGGTGGTCGCCTCCAGGAGCATCGTCGCCACGTCGACCTTGCGCTCCCTGAGGCTGGGGTGGGCGCCGTACAGATAGCCGCCCGCCAGCGTGCCGGAGAGCAGGGTCAGATCGGCGGCGAGCACCTCGCCGTCGAGGCGGAACTCGGTCACCACCGCCTCGCCCGCCGCGACCATCGGCCGCATCGAGCGCAGCAGGTGCTCGCGGAACCGCGGCTGGAGGTGCTCGGTCGTCACCTTCCGGCCGGACCACTGGAGTTCGTGCAGACGCAGCAGGGTGCACAGGGAGGACTCGACCTCCTCGGCGGGCACGATGCGGCTCTCCACGCCGAGCGCGGAGAGCTTGCGGATCTTGGCCCGGGTGCGCTGGGCCCGGGGCGCGGGCAGCCGCTTGAGCAGCTCGTCCATGGGCAGCGCGGGCAGTTCGAGGCAGGGCGAGTCGGCCAGCGCGCGCTTGGGCCCCTGCCAGAGTTCGTAGATGCTCTCCAGGCAGGCGCCGGGGCGCACCTCCCCGAAGTCGAGCAGCGCGCTCGCTGCGAGTCCGCGCAGGGCCGCGGCGAGCGCCCGCGCCGCGGCCTCCCGGTCGGCGTCGTCGAGGAGCACGTCGGTGAAGTCGGAGATCGCGCCGCCGAGCGGCCGGAGCACCGGGCCGCGCACCCGCATCAGCGGCGCCGCCGCGACCAGCCGGTCGCCGTGCCGGACGAGCACCACCCGCAGCGCGCCCGGCTGCCCGTACGACCGCCACCAGGAGGAGAGCCACGCGTGACTCTGGAACGGGGTGGCCGCCGCGCAGGACCGGTGCAGCCGCCCCCAGGCCGCCGCGAGCGCCTCGAACTCGGCCTCGTCCGCGCACACCCCGGTCGTCAGGGTGCCGCGCAGGACGGCCGTCACGCGCCGCTCCTGACCAGCGCGGACGCCGGGCCCGGCACCGAGGCGCCGGGGGCCGCCGCCAGGCGTTCGCGCGGGCGCACGAGCAGCGCGAGGCCGCCGAGCAGACCGCCCGCGCAGCCGCCGACCAGGGCGGTCACGCCGGTGGACAGCGAGGAGGGCTCGGCCGGGTCCAGGGCACGGGAGAACTGCAGGAGCTTGACCTTGGTGCTGTCCTTGGAGTGGTTGGCGCCCGTGGCGAGCGACTGGGCGACCGCGTTGGCCGTCAGGGCGGCGTTCGCGGGCTTCGCCGCCGACGCCGAGATCGCGATCATCGGCGCGTCGGGCGAGGTGGCGACCTGGACGCTGTCCTGGAGGCCGGTGGGCGACAGGCCCGCCGCCACCTGCGCGTCGCCGATCACGGCGAGCTGCTTGGCCACCCGGCCGTACGCCTGGGCGAAGCCCAGGGCCGTGGCCGGGTCGGCCTTGCCCTGCGGCACGGCGACCACATAGCTCGTCGCCGTGTACTGGGCCGTCTGGAGCAGGCCGTACCCGGTCCCGGCCAGCAGGCCGAGGAGCGCGCAGGCGGGCAGGGCCGACCAGCGGGGCAGCCGGGCGGCGCGGGCGCGCAGCGGGTCCAGGCGGGTGCGCAGGGCGTCGAGCCTCCGGCGCTCGTTCTCGGAGTCGCTCATCGAGGGTTCACCTCCAGGGTCGGGCCGGAGACGACCGACGTGTAGACACGCATCAGTTGTCCGGCGCTGCGGGTGATGCTGTAGTGCCGTGCCGCGGCCGGTGCCTGGCGGCGCGGGGGGATGCCGCCGCGCAGGCCGTGCAGGGCCTGGGTGAAGGCGTCCGGATCGCTCGGGCAGTGCGTGGCGTCGGCCCCGGTGCCCGGCGGCAGGCCGTCGACGGCGGGGCACGACGAGTACAGGACGGGCAGGCCGCTGGCCAGGCCCTCCACCAGCGCGAGGCCGAAGGCCTCCTCGGGGGAGGGCGAGGCCAGCGCGTCCATGGCGGCGAGCAGCGAGGGCAGGTCGGGCACGCCGTCGGCGGCGGTGCCCTCCTCGTGGCCCGCCTCACCGGCGAACCGCACCCGGTCGCCGAGGCCGAGCCGCTGGGCGAGCGTGCGCAGCTCCGGCTCCGCGGGGCCGGTGCCCACCAGCAGGACGAGGACGTCGCGCGGCAGTTGGGCCACCGCGCGCAGCAGGACGTCGAACCGCTTGCCCCCGGCCAGCCTGCCGACGCCGCCGACGACGAACGCCGACTCGGGGAGGCCGAAGCGCTTGCGGACCAGGACGCGGGCGGCCGGGTCGAAGCGGAAGCGCTCCACGTCGATGCCGTTCGGCACCACCTGGATGCGCTGGCGGGGCACTCCCCAGCTGTTGAGCCGCTGACCGACGGCGGGTGAGACGGCCACCGTCATCCGGCCGAGCCGCTCGCCCGCGAGGTACAGCGCCCTGACGCCCCTGGTGAGCGGCCTGCCCTCCATCTGCGATGCGCCCAGGGAGTGTTCCGTGGCGACCACCGCGCGCACTCCGGCCATGCGGGCCGCGATGCGTCCGTACAGGCAGGCCCGGTACAGGTGGGTGTGGACGACGTCGTATTTACCGGCCTTGATGAGCCCGGTCAGCCGGGGCAGCGCCCCGACGTCGCGGTTGCCCGCCATGCCGAGGTCGGTGACGCGGGTGCCGTCCGCCACGATGCCGCGTGCGACGGTGCCCGCGTTGGTCAGCGTGACGACGTCGCAGTCGGTCGGCAGATGGCGCAGCAGCAGGCGCAGTTGCTGTTCCGCGCCGCCCACGCCGAGGCCGGTGATGATGTGCAGGGCCTTCACGCCGTCACCGCCGAGGGTCCGACGGAGCGGTGCCTGAGCCGGTTGGTGCGCAGCTTCAGGCGCAGCCGCCAGGCCGWSWCGGCCTGGCCGATGTGCACCCGGGGCAGGGCGAGGGGACCGGCGAGCGGGCCGGGGGCGATGGCGCAGGCGTAGCGGTACCCGGCGTCGTGCACGGCCATGAGCACCCGCTCGTCGACCGTGCCGTACGGGTAGCAGAACCCCTCGGGCTCCTCGCCGGTGACGTCGGCGAGCGCCGCCCTGCTCCCCGCGGTCTCGCGGCGCAGGGTCCCCTCGTCGGCGGCGGTCAGGTCGGTGTGGGTCATGCCGTGCGAGGCGATCTCCATGCCCTCGGCGGCGGCGTGCCGGATGCCGTCGGCGTCCAGGAGCGGCTTGCGGGGGCCGAGCGGGTCCCAGGCGTTCTCCCCGGCGAGGCGGCCGGGGAGCACGAAGACGGTGGCGGCGCACTCGTGGCGGCGCAGGAGCGGCAGCGCGTTCTCGACGAAGTCCTGGTAGCCGTCGTCGAAGGTGAGGCCCACGAGGTTGTGCTGGAGGCCACGGGCGGACGCCTCCATGAGCTGCCGCATGGAGACCCCGCGCATGCCCTGGCGCCGCATCCAGCGGAGTTGGACGTCGAGCCGGTCGGGCTCCACGGTGATCTCGTAGGGGTCGTCGGTGGTGTCGGCGACGGAGTGGTACATCGCCACCCAGGCCGGGGTACGGGGGGTCCGGAGCCGCAGGAAGGGCTCCGCGTCCGACGGTGTGGGCGGGGTGAGGTCAACGGTCATGACGCGGCTCTCCTGTCGCTGAACGGGACGCTGGACGTGTCGCTGATCGGGTCGCTGATCGGGTCGCTGACCGGTGCGCCGACCGGGCCACCACGCGGGTCGCCGAGCGGAGCGCGGACGGCCACGGCTGTGCCTTGAGGAGCAGCCCGCACAGTGCGAAGGAGACGGTGACCACGGCGCCGCTCGCCAGGACGGCGAGGACGGGCCGCCCGACCGCGCTCTCGGTGAGCGCGCCGAGCACCGCGGCGCAGGCGGCGGCGGCGGTGAGCCGGGCGAGCTGTCCGAGCACCGCCCGCGTCCTGACGGGCACGGTGCGCGGGCCGAGGCCGCGGAGCAGGAGCAGGGCGGTGACGCAGATGCCGGTGGCGTTGGCGGCGGCGATGCCGTGGACGCCCCAGGTGCCGACGGTCAGGAAGCCGATGCCCGCGGTGGTGACCACGCCGATGACCATCGCGTGCAGCGGCAGCCAGGTCTTCCTGGCCACGGAGAAGTGGGCCCTGGCGAGCGCGCCGACCATGGTGTGGCCGAGCAGGCCGAGGGCGTAGACGCGCATCACGGAGGCGGTGACGCCGGTGTCGCGCGCCGTGAAGTGGCCCCGCTGGAAGAGCAGTTCGATCAGCGCGGGGGCGGTTCCGACGACCGCCGCCGCGCCGAGCAGCACCAGACAGCCCGCGAGGACGAGGTCGCGCTCCACGCGCTCCCTGGCCCGCTCGGTCTCCCCGGCCGCGAGGGCGCGGGCGACGAAGGGGAAGGTGACGGTGCAGAGCATGAGCGAGAGCACCATGGGCATCTGCGCGACCTTCTGCGCGTAGTTCAGGTGCGAGATGGCGCCCGCGGGCAGCGAGGAGGCGAGGAACCGCTCGATGAGGACCTGCGACTGACGGCACAGGGCGAAGAAGAGGACGGTCCAGATGAGCGCCGTCTGGAGCGTCTTGTCCCCGTCCGCCTCCCGCGCGGCCGGTGCCCCGGCGGGCCGCCGCCGCAGCTCCCGCCAGAGCGAGGGCGCCTGTACGAGGACCATGAGCGCGCCGCCCACCGCGACCCCGGTCGCCGCGGCCCGTACGCCGAAGGGGGCGGCCAGCAGGAACAGCGCGGCGATGATGGCGGTGTTGTAGGCGACGTACACCGTCGCGGGGGCCACGAACCGCTGGTGGGCGCGGAGGGCCGCGCTGCAGTATCCGGTGA
This sequence comes from Streptomyces flavofungini, assembly GCF_041028215.1. Classification (GTDB taxonomy): domain Bacteria; phylum Actinomycetota; class Actinomycetes; order Streptomycetales; family Streptomycetaceae; genus Streptomyces; species Streptomyces flavofungini_B. The sequence goes on along the minus strand of NZ_JASKYR010000416.1, from coordinate 1,776 downwards.
GCCCGAAGGTGAACGCGCAGGTGGCGGTGAGCCTCGTGCAGTCCACCGCGAGTCCGGGGTCGGGCAGCCCCGGCGCGAGCAGCCCCACCACGGCGGGCGCCGCCGCGACGAGCAGCAGCGCGGCCCCCGCGAACCACAGCGACATCCGGGGCAGCGAGGCCCGCACCAGATCGCGTACGGGGTCGGAGTCCGGGTCCGCCGCCCGGCGGGCCAGGGCGAGGCTGAACGCCGGTACGAGGAAGAAGGCGAGCCCGTCCTCGATGAGCAGCGTCGCGGCGAGTTCGGGCACGGTCCACGCCACGAGGAAGGCGTCCGTGTCGCTGCCTGCCCCGAAGAAGTGCGCGAGCGCCTGGTCCCGTACGAGCCCGAGCAGCGACCCGGCCACGGAGAGCGCGGCGGTGACGAGCGCGGCCTTGGCGAGGAAGGACCCGGTGGTCTTCTGGGGGGCGGGGCCGGGGGAGGACTCCCCTGCGGCCTCCGTCCCGGTCTCCGGCCCGGCCTTCGTCCCGGTCTCCGTCCCGGCCTTCGTCCCGGTCTCCGGCCCGGCGTCGGGCCCGGCGGTCGGCACCGTGGTCATGGGGTGGCCGCCTCTCGGCGTGCGCCCACCGACCACCGGGCCACGACGCCGAGCGCCACCGCCGTCAGGACGGTGGAGGGGCCGCCGATGTCCGCGTAGACGAAGTCGACGAGCTGCCAGATGAGGAGGCCGCAGGCCAGGAGGGCGCAGTCCAGACGGCCGCGGTCCGGACGGGTGCCGTCGGGACCGGTGCGTTCGTCGTGCAGGCGGCGCAGGCCGCAGACCAGGAGCGCCACCCAGCCCCCGGCCAGCGCGAGAAGGCCGAGCAGGCCCTGTTCGCCGAGGACGAGCAGGTACATGTTGTGCGGGGAGAGCAGCGGCTGGCGGACGAAGCCGCTGCCCGCGCCCGCCGTGTCGCTCGCGGCGGACAGGGCGAGCGAGGCATGGCTGTCGCGGTTCTCGGGGAAGCCCTTGAGGCCCACGCCGGTCACCGGGTGCTCGCGCCACATGTCCGCCGACGCCGCCCACATCGTGTACCGGTCGGTGACCGACTGGTCGGGTGCGTCGGTGACCTGGGTGATGCTGCTGAGCCGCTCCTGGAGCAGCGCCGAGCCGAGGCCGAACCCGCCCACCAGGACGACCGCCGCCGCACCCCCGGCGAGTAGGACGCGCCCCGCCCTGCGCGCCCCGGCGAGGAGGAGCACCAGGACGCACGCCCCGGCCGTGGCGATCCACGCCCCCCGGCTGAACGACAGGGCGAGCGGCACCGTGAGCAGTGCCGCGCAGGTCACGGCGGCCGACCGCTGGCGCGGCGCGTGCGGCCGGAAGGCGAGCGCGAGGGAGCAGATGAGCCCGTAGGAGACGACCGTGGCCATCCCCATGACGTCCGTGGAGCCGAAGGTCCCGACGGCCCGGATGTCCTCGCCCGCGTACGAGGCGCCGGTCCCCGTGAGGTTCTGGTGCACGCCGAGCGCCCCCTGCCAGAGCGCGAGGGCCACCAGCGCCCAGGCGACGAGCCGGAACTGACGGGCGTCCCGGATCAGGACGAGCACGGCGGCGGGTACGAGGACGAAGATCTGGAGGTAGCGTGCGGCCCCGGCGACCCCGGKCGCGGCGGACGAGGCGCCGAAGGCGGCGACGGTGACGCCGATGACCGGCAGCCCGAAAAGCACGGCGGCGGTCCTGGTCAGCGGGCGCCGCCCGGTGCGCACCAGATGGCCGACGCAGACGGCGACCACCAGGGCGGAGACCGCGTCGGC
>NZ_JASKYR010000415.1:0-6598 GCF_041028215.1 Streptomyces flavofungini | reverse complement strand
GTGGCGGCGGGCCGGTCATGCGTGGTGACGGGCCGGCCGTGCGGTTCGGCGTGCGATGCGGGCGGGCTGGCCGTGCGGCGGACCGGCGCGCTCTAGTCTGTGCTCATGCCTGCTCGCGAGCCCCGGTCACCCGCATCCCATACGCATCTGCGGGACCCGGACAGCGCCCGTCTGGCCGAGGCGACCGAGGTGTTCACGATGCTCTCGGACGTGACCCGGCTGCACGTGCTGTGGCTGCTGGCCCGCGAGGAGTCCGACGTCGGCTCGCTGGCCGCGCAGTGCTCGGCCTCGCGCACCGCCGTCAGCCAGCATCTGGCGAAGCTGCGCCTGGCGGGCCTCGTCGACACCCGCAGGGACGGCCGCCACATCTACTACAGCCTGCGGGACGGGCATCTGCGCCGTCTCGTCCTCGAAGCCCTCAGTCACGCCGACCACCGGGTCAGCGGCAGGGCGCCGCACGACTGATCGCGGGGGGCCCGCCTCCGGAGCGATCGGAGCGACGAGAAGGCCCCTGGCCCGCTGCCGCCGGATCAGGCGGTGGTGAGGGAGACCTCGGTCGGCTTGATCAGCGCGACGACCGGCGAACCGGCGGCGAGCCCCAGGTCGGCGACGGCTCCTTGGTGACGGCCGCGGTCAGCCCGCCGCCCGCGACGTCGACCGACCGCGCCCGCCAGGACTCCGACATCTCCCTGCGCCGAGCGCTGGGCCCGGGAGCCTGGGGCGAGGCCTCCGGACACCTGCGCGGCAGGCCCGCCTACGACGGACCGCTAATCCTCCTGCGCTCCTCCCCCTGACGGTTCTCCCTGTCGTTCTTCAGTCTCCTCCGGGTCTCCCGGGCGGTTCCCGCCGGTCCCTTCGGGCTAAGCGGTGTCCCCCGTTCGAAGGTGGGCGAACGTTTCCGCAGTTCAGGGCCCGAACCCCTGCGGGGATGATCGCCGCGCCCGGGCATCCGGGCCCCCGCCGTCCTGGAGGAGACCCGTAGTGACCCTCGTCATCGTCGTCGCCGTACTGGCGCTGCTCGCCGGTCTGCTGGCGAACCGCTTCCTGCGCCCCCGGCTGCTCACCTCCGACGACGACGAGGGCATGGCGGTCAAGGACCTGGTCGGTCCGCTGCTCACCCTGACCGTGCTGCTGCTCGCGTTCGTCCTGGTCACCGCCTCAGCTTCGTACGGGAAGGCCGAGGTCGCCTCGCGCGGCGAGGCCCGCGCCCTGGACCAGCTCGTCGAGACGGCGGAGTACGCCCCGGGGGAGCAGCGGGCGCGGATCCAGGCCGACGCCGTCTGCTACGCGCGCGCCGTACGTCACCAGGAGTGGCCCGCCATGAGCGACGGCAAGGGGTCGACCGCCCCGAGTGTGTGGTCCACCGATGTCCGGCGTTCGTTCAGCGGGCTCCAGGGCAAGCCGGTCTTCGGCATGCTGGTCGCAGCCGACAACAAGCGCTCGGACGAACGCGAGGAACGCCTCACCCAGGCCACCGCCAGCATTCCGAGCGCCATCTTCTGGTTTCTCCTGGCCACCCTGACCTTCACGGTCGTGGCGCTCGGCATTTGTCTGCCCCGCAGGAACAACCGGGGTCAGATCATCACGCTCACCCTGATCACCGCGCTGCTCACGGCGACGCTGTGCATCATCCGGGACGTCGACCGGCCCTTCGGCGGCATCATCGACGTGAAACCGACCGCCATCAGTGAGATCGAGCGGCAGTCCGAGCGCGACTTCCTCGCGAATCACTCCGCCGCCGACGTGCCCTGCGACGAGGAGGGGAACCGGCGCGGCGCGTCCTGAGTCAGGGCGCCGACCGGTCGGCCGTGCTGTCGCGCAGGCCGAGGCGGAGGTGCTCCACGTGGTAGAGCGCCTGCTCCAGGAGTTCGGCGACGTGGTCGTCGTGCAGGGAGTAGACGATGGAGCGGCCGTGCCGCTCGCCGGTCACCAGGCCGAGGTTGCGCAGCAGGCGCAGCTGGTGGGAGCAGGCGGAGGCTTCCATGTCGACGGCTTCGGCGAGGTCGCCGACGGTGCAGGGGCCTTCCTGGAGCCGGGCCAGGATGTACAGACGGGAGGGCGTCGCCAGCGCCTGGAGGGTCGCGGCGACGTCGGAGACCCCCGCCGCGTCGAGCCGCTCACGTGCGGTGGCGCTGGTCCTGCTGCCGGTTCCGTGCCCCATGGGGGCCATCCTACCGATGACACTTGAAGACCTGTTCATACGTTCCGATATGGTGGAGGCGTTACCCCGTCCGCCCGTGAAGGGTTGCTTCGCCATGCCATCTGCCCTGGACCAGCGGCCCGCCCCGACGGCGGCGGCGACGGGCCCTGCCCATCCGCCGCGCCGACGCACCCGTGTCCTGGCGCTGCCGGAGGCCCGTTGGGCGCTGGCCTCACTCGTACTCTTCCTGCTCGCCCTGCCGCCGCACCTGCTCGGCGCACCGGCATGGCTGTGGGGACCCCTGTTCGCCGCCGCTTACGTCACCGGCGGCTGGGAGCCGGGGTGGGAAGGGCTGAAGGCCCTCAAGGACAGGACGCTGGACGTCGACCTGCTGATGGTCGTCGCGGCACTCGGAGCCGCCGCGATCGGGCAGGTCCTCGACGGCGCACTGCTGATCGTCATCTTCGCCACCTCCGGCGCCCTGGAGGCCGTCGCCACCGCCCGCACCGCCGACTCCGTGCGCGGCCTGCTCGACCTGGCCCCCACCACCGCGACCCGCCTGGGCCCCGACGGCACCGAAGAGACCGTCGACGCCGCACGCCTCGCGATCGGCGACACCATCCTGGTGCGGCCCGGCGAACGCGTCGGCGCCGACGGCCACGTCCTGGACGGCGCGAGCGAGATCGACCAGGCCACGATCACGGGCGAACCACTGCCGGTGGCCAAGCGGGCCGGTGACGGGGTCTTCGCCGGGACCGTCAACGGCACCGGCGCCCTGCGCGTACGCGTGGCACGCGACCCCGCCGACTCGGTGATCGCCCGCATCGTGCGGATGGTCGAGGAGGCCTCCGCGACCAAGGCGCCCACCCAGCTCTTCATCGAGAGAATCGAGCAGCGCTACTCGCTCGGCATGGTGCTCGCGACCCTCGCCGTCTTCGCCGTTCCGCTCGTCCTCGGCGACGCCCTGCGGCCGGCCCTGCTGCGCGCCATGACCTTCATGATCGTCGCCTCGCCGTGCGCCGTCGTGCTCTCCACCATGCCGCCCCTGCTCTCCGCCATCGCCAACGCGGGCCGCCACGGCGTCCTCGCCAAGTCCGCCGTCGTCATGGAACGCCTGGGCCGGATCGACACCGTCGCCCTCGACAAGACCGGCACCCTGACGGAGGGCACTCCCTACGTCACCGACCTCCGCCCGCTGCCGGAGGCGGGCTGCGACGAGATGGGCCTCCTCCGCCTGGCCGCAGCCGCCGAGCACCCCAGCGAGCACCCACTGGCCCACGCCGTCGTCGCGACCGCCCGCGCGCGCGAGCTGCCCCTGCCTGCCGCCGCCGACTTCACGTCCACCCCCGGCCGGGGCGTCGCCAGCACCGTCGAGGGCCACAAGGTCGAGGTCGGCTCACCGGCACTGCTCCTGGCGGACGTGGCGGACGCGGGCGCCGGTGCTGGGCGGCGCGTGCGGGACGGGGTGCGCGAACTGGAGGACGCCGGTCGCACGGTGGTCGTCGTGCTGCGCGACGGTGTGCCCGTGGGCCTCCTGGGCATCGCGGACCGCCTGCGCGCGGACGCCACCGCCACCATCGCCGCCCTCACCCGGCTGACCGGACGCACCCCCGTCCTGCTGACCGGCGACAACGAGCGCGCCGCCGAACGCGTCGCCGCCGAGGTCGGCATCACCGACGTCCGCGCCCGGCTGCTGCCCGAGGACAAGGTCGCCGCCGTCAGGGAGTGGGAGGCGCGAGGACACCGGGTCCTGGTGGTCGGCGACGGCGTTAACGACGCTCCCGCGCTGGCCGCCGCGCACTGCGGGATCGCCATGGGCAAGGCGGGCTCCGACCTCGCCCTGGAGACCGCCGACGCCGTCGTGGTCCGCGATGAACTCGCCGCGATCCCGGCCGCCGTACGGCTCTCCCGCACGGCCCGCCGCCTGGTCGTCCAGAACCTGGTCATCGCGGGGACGTTCATCACCGCCCTGGTCGCCTGGGACCTGATCGGCACCCTGCCCCTGCCGCTGGGCGTGGCGGGCCACGAGGGCTCCACTGTCCTCGTCGGCCTGAACGGCCTGCGCCTGCTGCGCGAAGGGGCCTGGCCGCGCGCTGAGCTCTCACCTACGAGGGGCTGACCTGGGGGGTCCGAACGGTTCCGGGAGTCAGAGCTGGAGCGCGCTGCCCACCGCCACGTTCTCGATCGGTGTGCCGGTCAGGCCGTCCTCGCCGAGGATGCGGGCGGTGGACTGCTGACCGAGGTCGCTCAGCATGAGTTCGTGGATCTGGAGAACGCGCTCGGGCTTGACGGCCCGTACGTAGTCGGCGGCTTCACTGAGCTTGGTCCAGGGGCCGCTGGTCGGCAGCAGAAGGGTGCGTACGGACGCCTCGGGCACGAAGTAGGCGTCGCCGGGGTGGTAGACGGCCCCGTCGCCCACGAGGTAGCCGACGTTGTCGGGGCACGGGATGTCGGCGTGGACCGGCGCGTGGCGGTGGCCGTGCACCGTGACCCCGAGGGAGCCGACCGTGAAGGAGTCACCGGCGGCGACGGTGTGCACGCGGCCCGCACGGCCGCCGAGTGCCTCCGCCACGGCGGCGGTGCCGTACACCTGCAGCTCGGGCCGGGCGTCGAGGGCGGCGGCGACGAGGTCCTCGTCGAAGTGGTCGAAGTGTTCGTGCGTGACCAGGACGGCGTCGGCCTGGGCGACGGCCTCGGCGGCGTCCGGGGTGAAGGTGCCGGGGTCGATGACCAGCCGGTCCCCGTCCTTCTCCAGCGAGACGCAAGCGTGGGCGTGCTTGGTGAGCTTCACGGTGGCTCCCTGTGGTCCGTTGGTTCTCTGGCCCTGTGGTTCGGTTCGCTCCGGCGGGCCACGCGGCTTCATGCGCCAACTTATACAATTAAACTGTACACCTAAGTTGTGCAATGCTGATGGGCCAGGGATGCTTGGCGCTCGTGCCCGGCGTTGACGGGGAGGCTGGTGTGTCGTGAACCGAGAAGATCTGGCGGAGGAGCTCCGTCTGGCCGTCGGGCAGCTCGTACGCGCGGTGCGCACCGCCGACACGATGCCCCCGGGTGAGGCGGCCGTCCTCGGATACCTGGACCGTGACGGCCCGTTGACCACCGCCGACGTCGCCCAGCGGCGCGGCGTCAGCCACCAGTCGGCGGCCAAGGCGGTCAAGGAACTGCTCGCGCGGGGCCTCTTGCGCACCGAGCCGCACCCCAGCGACGGCCGCAAGCTGCTGCTCCACCTCACGCCGGAGGGCGGCGAGCGCCTGTCCGAGGAGCGCCGCAGGCGCGCCGACTGGCTCGGCGCCGCGATCGGCGACGCCCTCGACCCCGAGCAGCGGGACACGCTCGCGGCGGCGGTACCGCTGCTCTCACGGCTGGCCGAGCACCTGAAGGGCAGGTAGGCGCTCCGCTGTACGTGCTGGCGGGGTCGTCACCGGCCGGACGAGTCAGGTGGTTCCAGTGCCGCCCACTGGCCTATCGCGTGACGAAGGACGAAGAGGAGCGCTGTACAGACGACCGGCAGAGCCCCCGCGAAGATGAGGATGCCGGGCTCTTGATCGACCGACAGGGCGAGCCCGCCGCCGATGAGCGCGCCGAGCGGCAGACCGTACGCGGCACGCCGGTCCCGTCCGAGCAGGGAGAGCGCGACACCGGGGAACACGGCGATGAAGCCCGCGACAGTCATGACGAGGTAAGTGCCCTGGTGTGCTCCGTTCCCCGGTTCCGTCGAGCAGTACCGCTTGCCCGGCGTGCAGTCCGCGACGTCGATCGACCCCGCGACGCCCCATGCCAGTACGGCGACACCGCACAGGAGCAGGGCGAACGACCCCCACTTGTACATGGCCAACATCATGCTCCCGCCCCGCCGGATCTCCGCTCGGACATCTGCTCGGGTGTCGGTGCGGGGGTGTTGCCGGACGCCTGCTCGGCCAGTCGGGCCTGGGCCTGGGCCGGTGTGTCGTAGTACCCGGGCCTGGCCAGCAGGACCGTGGCGAAGTAGTGGCCCTGTTCGTCGTCGGGGTCGTCGTCCGCCTCGAAGGAGCGCCAGAAGCTCAGGAGCAGTCCGGGTGCCACGAAGGAGGCGGGATCGTCCTCGTCCTCAAGGACAGTGGTGTGCCGCCTCATCCGCCGCACGACCTCACGCGCGGGCAGCCGGAACACGTCGACATCCTTGAAGCGCACGGTGTCAGCGGCGGTCACGGGCCGGGAGAACTCGACCGACTCCAGGGCGCCGCGCGTGCTGCCGATGCTGATCATCAGGCCGCTGGGCCGGAAGATGTGCTGTCCGTACCGGTCCGACGCGGATGGCGCCGCCGGATCACGCAGCGTTTGCAGGGCCTGGTCCGCCGCGTCTCGCGGCATGCCTATGTCCAAGGGACCGACGCCAGTGGGTGGTACGAGCTCGAAGTCCATGCCCGCATGATCTCCCGGCGCCGCGACGGGCCGGGMGAKCRGGCKGGGGTGGAC
>NZ_JASKYR010000414.1:0-7608 GCF_041028215.1 Streptomyces flavofungini | reverse complement strand
GACCGCCCCCGAGTCGCCCCAGCCCGCAGACGCCGTGTCCGACGACGACCAGTCGCACGTGCCGCCGCTGACGACCCGTGTCGTCATCGCCGAGGACGAGGCCCTGATCCGGCTCGACCTCAAAGAGATGCTCGAGGAAGAGGGCTACAGCGTCGTCGGTGAGGCCGGTGACGGTGAGAAGGCCGTCGAGCTGGCCCGCGAGCACAAGCCGGACCTCGTGATCCTGGATGTGAAGATGCCCGTCCTCGACGGGATCTCCGCCGCCGAGAAGATCGCCGAGGAATCCATCGCCCCGGTCCTGATGCTGACCGCGTTCTCGCAGCGCGACCTCGTGGAGAGGGCGCGGGACGCGGGCGCGATGGCGTACCTCGTGAAGCCCTTCAGCAAGAGCGACGTCGTCCCGGCGATCGAGATGGCCGTCTCGCGCTTCACGGAGCTGAAGACGCTGGAGAAGGAGGTCGCCGACCTTTCGCAGCGCTTGGAGACGCGGAAGCTGGTGGACCGGGCGAAGTCGATTCTGCAGACGGAGTACGGCCTGACGGAGCCCGCCGCGTTCCGGTGGATCCAGAAGACGTCGATGGACCGGCGGCTGTCCATGCAGCAGGTCGCGGAGGCGGTCATCGAGGACGCCGAGGAGAAGAAGGCGGCGAAGGGCTAGCCCGGAGGGCGAGCGGTATGTACGAGGAGGCCCGCATCCCTGGGAGTCAGGGGTGCGGGCCTTCTCTTGTCGTGTGCCCGGCGCGGGGCGGCCGTGCGGCGGGGTCAGTCCTCGCCGAGGTACGCCTTGCGCACGGACTCGTCGTGCAGGAGGTCACCGCCGGTACCGGAGAGGACGATCTTGCCGACCTCCATGACGTGGCCGTGGTCGGCGAGGGAGAGCGCGGCCTGGGCGTTCTGCTCGACGAGCAGGATGGTGGTGCCGTTGGCCTTGAGTTCCGCGATGGTCGCCATGATCTTCTGCATCATGATCGGTGAGAGGCCCATGGAGGGTTCGTCGAGCATGAGGAGCTTCGGCTGGGACATGAGTGCGCGGCCCATGGCGAGCATCTGCTGTTCGCCGCCGGAGAGGGTGCCCGCTGCCTGTTTTCTGCGTTCTCCGAGGATGGGGAAGAGGTCGTAGGCGCGGTTGATGTCCTTTTCGATGCCCGTTTTGTCGGAGCGGAGGTAGGCGCCGAGGCGGAGATTGTCCTCGATGGTCATGCGCGGGAAGATGTGGCGGCCTTCGGGGGAGTGGGCGAGGCCGAGGGAGACGATCTGGTCGGCGCGGTATTTCCGCAGGGTTTTGCCGTTGAATTTGATCGATCCGCCGACTGGTTTCAGCAGGCCCGAGAGGGTGCGGAGTGTCGTGGTCTTTCCCGCGCCGTTGGTGCCGATGAGGGTGACGACCTGACCGGCTTCGACGGTGAAGGAGATTCCTTTGACGGCTTCGATCTTGCCGTAGGCGACGCGGAGGTCCTCGACCTCAAGGAGTGCGGCCATCAGTTGTTCTCCTCGAAGGGCTCGCCGAGGTAGGCGGCGATGACGCGGTCGTCCTGCTGGACCGTTTCGCTTGATCCTTCGACGAGTTTTTCGCCTTGGACGAGGACGGCCACGCGGTCGCAGAGGTTGAAGATGAAGCGCATGTCGTGCTCGATGACGAGGACGGCGATGCCCATGTCGCGGATGGCGAAGACGAGTTCTTCGGTGGCGCGGGTTTCCTGGGGGTTCATGCCCGCGGTGGGTTCGTCGAGGAGCAGGAGGCCGGGTTCGCTGGCGAGCGCTCGTGCGATCTCCAGCTTGCGTTGTTCTCCGTAGGGGAGGTTGCGGGAGAGGTGTTCGGCCTTGTCGGCGAGGCCGACGAATTCGAGGAGTTCCATGGCGCGTGCTCGGGAGGCCGCTTCGGCTTTGTGGAAGCCGGGGCCGCGCAGGAGTGCGGACCAGAGGCCTTCTTTGGTGCGGGTGTGGCGGCCGACGAGGACGTTCTCGAGGACGGTCATGTTGGCGAAGAGGCGGATGTTCTGGAAGGTGCGGGCGATTCCGGCGGCGGTGACCTTGAAGGATTTCGCGGGGAGGATGTCGCCCTTGTAGCGGACTTCGCCTTCGGTGGGGATGTAGAGCCCGGTGAGGCAGTTGAAGAAGGTGGTTTTTCCGGCGCCGTTGGGGCCGATGAGTCCGACGATTTCTCCGCTGTTGACGGTGAGGTCGACGGAGCGTACGGCGGTGAGGCCGCCGAAGCGCATGGTGACGCCGCGGGCGTCGAGGACGGTTTCTCCGGCGGGGGCGGKGGGGGCGTGGCCCTTTTGGGTGATGTCTGTGGTCATGGGTCAGGCCCCTGTCTTGCTGAGGACTGCGGGTGGTGGTGTTTCGCCGGGGGCGAGTTCGGCTTCGTGGAATTCGAGCTGGCGGCGTCGGTTGGGGATGAGGCCTTCGGGGCGGAAGCGCATGAGGAGTACGAGTGCGAGTCCGAATGCGAAGAGCTGGTAGTCGCCGAGGAAGGCGAGCTTGTTGGGGATGAGGTAGAGGAGTGCGGCGCCGACGAGGGGTCCGCTGATGGTTCCCATGCCGCCGAGGACGACGGCGGCGAGGAGGAAGGCGGAGTTGGGCGGCACGGTGTTGGCGAACTGGTATTGCTCGGGGGTGACGGTGTAGGTCACGTGGGCCTGGACGGTGCCGGCGAGGCCGGCGAGTGAGGCGCCGAGGGCGAAGGCGATCAGTTTGACGCGGAAGCCGTTGATGCCCATGGCGAGTGCGGCGGTCTCGTCCTCGCGGATGGCGACCCAGGCGCGTCCGATGCGGGAGTCTCCGCTGCGGCGGAAGACGAGGACGACGACGAGGGTGATGAGCAGCATCAGGAAGAAGTAGTTCGCGAATCGGCCGATGGTGAAGCCCGCGATGGTGTGTTCGATGCCGAAGTCGAAGCCGAGGATTTCCAGGTTGGGGATGGAGGAGATGCCGTTGGATCCGTTGGTGATGTCGGGTCCGGAGGCTCCGTCGGAGTTCATGGCGACGAGGCGGAAGATTTCGCCGAAGCCGAGGGTGACGATGGCGAGGTAGTCGCCGCGCAGGCGGAGGGTGGGGGCGCCGATGAGGACGCCGAAGATGAGGGAGGCGGCCGCGCCGACGAGGATGGCGCCCCAGAAGGGGAGGTGGACGTCGAAGGGTGAGCTGGGTGATCCGGAGACCATGGAGGCGGCGTAGGCGCCGACGCCGAGGAAGGCGACGTATCCGAGGTCGAGGAGTCCGGCGAGTCCGACGACGATGTTCAGGCCGAGGGCGACGGTGGCGAAGATGAGGATGTAGACGCCGATGGTGGCGTATTGGTCGTCGCTCTGGGTGAAGGGGAATGCTGCGGCGGCGAGGAACGCGCCGGTGAGGGTGATGTTGCGGTGGCGTGCGGTGTAGACGGAGACCTGGGCGACGAGTCCTGCTTTGGCGAGTGCGGCGAAGCCGAAGCCGACGGAGATCAGGAAGCCGATGAAGAGTTCGTCGTATTCGGTGCCGATGCCGTAGGTGAAGACGAGGAGGCCGAGGGCGAGGGCGGCGATGATGACGAGGATTTCGAGGGAGGCGTTGAGCTTGCGGGGTGTGGGCGGTGTTTCGGCGGCGAAGGCGCCTCTGAGGATGGTGGTGCCGTTGCGCAGGCGGTGCTTGAACTGTTCCCAGCCGGTGTCCTCGGGGTCGACCGGGTAGGTCTGGGGCCGTGCGAAGGGCAGGGCGAGTGCGCCGGTGAGGGCGGTGAGGGTGGCGAGGGCCGCGATCCAGCCGCCGGGTTCGAGGTTGGCGAGTCCGCCGAGCTTGGCGCTGATGGCGAGGACGGTGTACCAGGTGGTGGCGAAGGCGGCGAGGGACGCGTATTTGAGGGCGGCGTCGGCGCTGCCGGGTGTGAGGGTTCGGATGCCTTTGATGTCGTAGGAGGCGAGTCCGAGGAGGGTGGTGAGGAGGCCGGTGATCAGGACGAGCACTTGGAGGCCGCCGGGGTAGCCGTAGACGGTGAGGTCGCCGGGGAAGGCGGCGGTCCAGGTCCAGGCGAGGAAGGTGGAGATGACGGTGAGTGCGCCGCCGCCGGTGGCCAGGGCGCGGGCTGTGGCGGTGGGGATGGGGAGGAGGCCGGTGGGCGGCTGCTCCTTGTGCGGGTGGGTGCTGTCGGCCGTGGTGGTGTGTGTGTTCATGGTTGTCACGCCCTGTCCGCGACGCGCTCGCCGAGCAGGCCCTGTGGCCTGACGAGGAGGACGACGATGAGGAGTACGAACGCCCAGACGTCGGCCCAGGACTGGCCGCCGAGCTTGTCCATGCCGGGGATGTCGTTCATGTAGGCGGTGGCCATGGCTTCGGCGACGCCGAGGACGAGTCCGCCGATCATGGCGCCGTAGATGTTGCCGATGCCGCCGAGGACGGCAGCGGTGAAGGCTTTGAGGCCCCAGAGGAAGCCCATGCGGAAGTTGACCTCGCCGTAGCGGAAGCCGTAGGCGACGGCGGCGATTCCGGCGAAGGCGGCGCCGAGGGCGAAGGCGACGACGATGACGCGGTCGGTGTTGACGCCCATGAGTTTGGCGGTGTCGGGGTCCTGTGCGGTGGCCTGCATGCCGCGGCCGACGCGGGTCTTCATGACGAACCAGCCGAGGGCGAACATGCAGATCGGTGCGGCCACGACGAGGAAGAGGTCGCCGGGCTGGATGGTGACGCTGCCGATGTGGATGGAGTCGCCGGGGATCTCGGGGAAGGTGCGGGAGGACTTGGCGTTGGGGTACCAGGCCCAGACGGCTTGCTGGAGGGCGAGTGAGAGGCCGATGGCGGTGATGAGCGGTGCCAGTCGGGGGGCGCCGCGCAGGGGCCGGTAGGCGAAGCGTTCGGCGCCGACGGCGACGGTGGTGGAGACGATGACGGCGCCTATGATCATGAGGGGTATCGCCACCCACATGGTGGTGCCGCCGGGGAGCCAGAGCCAGACGGTGAGGGCGCCGAAGCCGCCGACCATGAAGATCTCGCCGTGGGCGAAGTTGATGAGCTGGACGATGCCGTAGACCATTGTGTAGCCGATGGCGATCAGGCCGTACATGGATCCCAGTAGCAGGCCGTTGACCAGCTGTTGCGGCAGTTCGTGCACCGCAGGTCCTCCGAGTCTTTCGAATGCGACGGATGACGACACGCGTCGGATGCGACGCCGCGCGGGGCGCTGTCGGGCAGCGCCCCGCGCGGGTGTGTCGTGACTGCGGGTGGTGGGTCAGCCGGTGAAGGTGCCGGACTCGACGGGCTTCCAGCCCTTGGTCGGGTCGGTGGTGTCCTTGACCTGGTAGACCGTGAGCTGCTTGTTGGTGGCGTCGCCGTACTGGTCGAAGGCGACCTTGCCGGTCACGCCGTCGAAGGAGACGTCCTGCATGGCGTCGACGATCTTGGCGCGGGCGTCGGAGGGCAGTTTGCCGTCGTTGTCGTCGACGACCTTCTTGACGGCCTCGATGATGGCCCAGGCGGAGTCGTAGGAGTAGCCGCCGTAGGCCTCGTAGGCCTCCTTGTAGCCGGCCGCCTTGTAGTTGGCGATGAACTCCTTGGCGGAGGGCAGTTCCTCGACGGGCTGGCCGACGGAGGTGGCGTAGTCGCCCTTGCCGTCCTTGCCGGAGAGCTTGATGTAGTCGGCGCTGTAGATGCCGTCACCGCCGACGAGCGGGATCTTGGCTCCGGCCTTCTTCATCTGCTTGCTGAGGGGGCCGGCCGCGGGGTACTCGCCGCCGTAGTAGACGACGTCGGCGTCGGAGTTGCGGATCTTGGTCGCGACGGCGCCGAAGTCCTTGGTGTCGGGGTTGACGTGTTCGGTGCCGGCGACCTTGCCGCCGAGCTTGGTGAACTCGTCCTTGAAGGTGGCGGCGAGGCCGGCGCCGTAGGTCTTCTTGTCGTCGATGACGAAGACCTTCTTCTTCTTGGCCTTGTTGTACAGGTACTGCGCGGCGAACGGTCCCTGGATGGCGTCCGTGGTGGCCGTGCGGAAGTAGGCCTTGTACGGGCGGACCTTCTTGCCGCCGTTCCAGTCCTGGCCCTGGGTCATGGCCGGGTTGGTGTTGGCGGGGGAGACCTGGACGAGCTTGGCGTCGTCGAAGACCTTCTGCATGGACTCGCCGACGGAGGAGTTCAGGGGGCCGACGGCGCCGAGGATCTCCTTGTTGGCGACGAACTTGGTGGCGTTCGTCTGGCCGGAGGAGGGCTGGCCCTGGTCGTCGGCGGACTCCATCTTGAAGGTGATGCCGTCGACGTACTTCTTCTTGTTGGCCTGCTTGACGGCGAGGTCGACGGAGTTGCGGATGCCGAGGCCGAGGGCGGAGAGGTCACCGGTCAGTGGCGCGTCGACGCCGATGACGACTGTGGTGCCGCCGCCCCCGGCGTCGTCCTTGTCCTTGCTGTCGTCGCGCGAGCCACATGCGGTGAGGGTGAGAGCCCCCGCGGTGAGTGCGGCGGTAATGGCTATGAGCGAACGTTGACGCACGATCAGTCCTTTCCCCTGGCACGGCTGTCCCTTGTTGGGAAGCCGAGTCGATCGCGGAACCGAACTGACAGGAATCCGGTGGGCGCGGTGACTGGCCGTGACTCTAAGGGCGCCTTTGTGCCAGGTGGAGTGGTCGGACCAAGGCTGTGACGCTCTTGTTATGCCACGGAGTATTCCGGGCTGGAACGGGAGGGGTGGTTGGGGCTGAATCCAGCCTCATTGATCCGTTCTCGACGTATCCGCATGCTGAGAACGTCCAGCGCAACGAGCAGGAGTGTAGGGCGGTTTGACTCATGACACCCGTGTTCGTGGGCATGCGGCGGTGAGCGCCCCGGAAAGATCATTCGCGTATTCCGGACCGAGGATGTAACTCTGCTTCTCGATTGCGCGGACATTACGCAGTGTTACTTCCAGGAAAGGGAGTCCGGCATTCCGTGGCACTTCTCCGCATTCGCGAATGTGCATCGTGATGATCAACTTCCGGGGTTTTCCTGTTTTCACCGTGAATGGTGTGGGCGGTGTCGCGCGCACCGAAAGGGCTGCCGAGGGCTGGGCGACGCGGCGCACGGTCGTGGGCGGTCCTGACGCCTGCGTGAGGATGACGGCGAAGGTGAAGTTCCGCTCCCCGGCGCGCGGGTGGGACATCTCCTTGGCGTATGCCACCGACACGCTCTGCGACGGCCAGGGCGGCGGCGGTCCCGGCGGCGGCTCCGGCCGCGTCAGGTACAGCGTCAGAGCGGCGGCGCCGACGCCCAGGGCGGTGGCCGCCGCGAGGGCGGTGCGGCGGTGGCGGGCGCGGCGCGGGGTGAGCGGACGCCGCGGGCGTGCGGGGGCGCTGTCGTGGCCGTAGGTGTCCTCGCCCGGCTCCACCGGGCCGATGGCGTTCACACCCAGGGACCGCCGCTCGGTCCGCCGTCGCGGTAGCGCTCGGCGCAGCGCTCGCGCGTCCGCCGGGTGATCAGCGCGCGTCCGGCCGCGTCCGATCCGTGTGCGCGCTCGGCGCGGGCGGCGTCCAGGATGTCGCGAAGGATCATGTACTGCCCGTTCGACAGGCCCATCGACTGGTAGTCGCCGTAGGTCGGATCGCGCGCTTCGTAGAGCTGCCGGGCCCACTTGGTGATGATCGCGGTGCACAGCTCGGCGGGGGAGGTGGTGCG
>NZ_JASKYR010000413.1:0-7369 GCF_041028215.1 Streptomyces flavofungini | reverse complement strand
GGTGCAGCAGGACGGGCGGCGGGTGGCCCGCGTTGGCGATGGTGATGCGGTGCGACACCGGGTTGTAGACCGCGTACAGGCAGGTGGCCATGCGGTCCGAACCGAGCCGCTGGGCCTGCTCGTCGAGGTGGTGCAGGACCTCCTGCGGCGGCCGCGGGCACCGCCCTGCCCTCGCCGAGGAGCTCGGGCAGCGCCGCCTGCGCCGCCGCCGAGTCCGCGAAGACCGGGCGCACGCCGCGCAGGACCTCGGCGAGCGCGCCGCCGGGCCGCACCTCGCACAGCTCAGCGGTGGCCGTGATGCCCGTGAAATCGCTGCCGGGCACGACCTGGAGGGCCGGCAGCCCGCTGTCGGTGTCCTGGTCCTCGCCGCCCTCGTCGAGGGAGCGCAGCCGGTCGGTGCGGCGCAGCCGCAGCACCAGCGGTCCCGTGGGCCGTTCGTCGCCGACGGGCAGCGGGTCGCGCAGATAGACCAGGATGGCGTCGGAGAACGTCGGGACCGTGGCGCGGCACAGGCCCATCACGATCTCGTCGAGGTCTATGCCGCGGGCGATCCGCCGCGTCGCCGCGCCCACGAACCGCAGCCGGTCGCCGTCGCGCCGCATCGCCGCGGGCCCGGCACCGGGCGGCCGGGGCCGTCCGGTGCGCCGCTCCTCGCCGCCCGGCGGGCCCGCCGGGGCGCCGCCCGGCTGGCTCGGCACGCCCTCCGGCGGGCGCGGCCTGCCCGGGTCGGGCTCGGCGGCCGACGAGGGCTGGGAGTGCTCACCGGACGGCGGCACGGAGGCCCCGGGCAGCGCGTCGCCCGCACGGGCCTGTGCCGCGGGACCCGCGGCGCCGCCGGCTCCGGGCACGCCGGAGGAACGCAGCAGCGCCCCGCGGGGATCCGCGGGGGCGGTCGTCCTGGCAGCGGGTGCCTTGCGACCCTCGTAGCGACCCTCGTAGGGGGTGAGGTGCTCCGTCACGCGTTTCGAATCCGTCCGTCCGGGGCTGCGCGCCGTGCGCGCCGTCCAGCGTTGCGCGTCGCTCAGCCGCGTCGGCAGTGCAGAAAGATCTGGTGCTCGGGTGGTACGTCTGTGCTCGCCGGTGCGTACGAGTAGGTGGCCTCGTCGGCGATGTCGAAGCCCGCGTCACGTACGACCTGACGCAGTTCATCGCCCAGGTAACCCGATACCCGGATCGTGTGCCCCAGGAACGGGATTGCCGCGTCGTCCAGATCGGCCTCGACCATGGACAGCTCCATCAGGCCTCCGGGCCGCAGCAGCCCGTGCAGCCTCCGCAGCGCCTCGGGGATCTCCGGGCGCGGCAGCATGAGCAGGGCGAAGAAGCAGGCGATGCCGTCGAACAGGCCGACTCCCCGCGGTCCGTCGGCGGTGAGGTCCGCAATGTCGAGTTGCCTGAACTCGACCGCAGGCACGTTCTTTCCGGCCAGTGCGAGCATGCCCGACGAGATGTCCGTGCCGACGACGGTGTGGCCCGCCTCGGTGAGCTGCCGGGCGGTGGGCAGGCCCGTGCCGCAGCCCACGTCGAGCACCCGGGAGCCGGGCGGCAGCGCCGCTGCCAGGCGTCGCCCGGCGGCGAGCTGGCCCTCCTTGTGCGGGAAGGCGTCGTCGTAGAACTGCCCGATGCCGTCAAAGGCCTCGGCCTGTCCTCTGCGGTCCACGCTCACGTTCTGCCGCCCCTCGATGACTTCCTGTCAGGCACCGCACAGGTTCGCGGAGTTGCTGCTGTGCGCCCTTGCGGAGGACGATCCTACGTTTGAACCACGGGGGCGCATCAAGGGTCTCATGAGGACACATGCGCGGGCGTACGGTCCCAGTCATCCGGGAGGGAGGGTACGTCCCAGGACGGATCGGGACGCCAGTGCTGCCAGCCGTCCGAAAACGGTGCCCCCCAGGCCTCGATCACGCCAAGGGCGGCCCGCCCCGCCGCGCGTACGTCAGCGGCCTTCTCCTGGTCCATCAGGCCCACCCGCAGGGCCTGCGCGAACTCGTCCTCGTCATGCCACTGCCAGCTCCGGTCCGGCCGCACGGAGATGTCCAGAAAGTGATCCTCGGAGTCGACGCCGCCCGCCCAGCGCGCGCGGGGCTCCTCCAGGTTCACGTACCAGTTCTTGAACTTCCAGCCGTGGTCCCAGAACAGCCAGACCGACCACGGCTCGCCGGGGTGGGCGAGCTTGAGCACGCCGGTGCCCGCCCAGTGGCTCCTGCTGACCGCGCGCGGCTTGGTGTACCGGGTGGCGAGCGGCTCGCGGTGCACCGGCGTCCCGTCGGCGAGCACCGGCTTCACGCATTCGGTGCCGGGCGCCATCCATACGGCGAGCAGCTCCGGGGTGTCCTGGACGACGGTGACGGGACGGCAGATGTGGAAGCGGTCCCCGGCGTTCTCCCGGTACCGCCACAGGATGTGGTCGCCGGGGGCCCACCTGGCCGCTCCGCCGTCCGCCGTCTTTCCGTCGAGGTCTGTCATGGACAGATATTAGACGCCGTCGCCACGCGAAGCCGGTGCGTTCGGGGGATGCCCCTAGGGACGGGTCATGCGCAGCACGTCCAGGGCCTCGTCGAGCTGTTCGAGGGTGAGTGCGCCCCGTTCGACGTATCCGGACTCCAGGACGACCTCGCGGATCGTCTTGCGTTCGGCGAGGGACTTCTTCGCCACCTTGGCGGCCTCCTCGTAGCCGATGTACTTGTTCAGCGGTGTCACCACGGAGGGCGAGGACTCGGCGTACTCCCTGGCGCGCTCGCGGTGGGCGGTGATGCCGTCGACGGTCCGGTCGGCGAGCAGCCGCGAGACGCTGGCGAGGAGGCGGATCGACTCCAGTACGTTCTTCGCGATGACCGGGAGCATGACGTTGAGCTCGAAGTTGCCCGCGGCGCCCGCCGCGGCGACTGTCGCGTCATTCCCCGTGACCTGCGCGGCGACCATCAGGGCGGCCTCCGGGATGACCGGGTTCACCTTGCCCGGCATGATCGAGGAGCCGGGCTGGAGGTCGGGGAGGCTGATCTCGGCGAGCCCGGTGCGGGGGCCCGAGGCCATCCACCGCAGGTCGTTGGAGATCTTCGTCAGGCCGACGCCGATGGTGCGGAGCTGCCCGCTGGTCTCCACGATGCCGTCGCGCGCGCCCTGCGCCTCGAAGTGGTCGCGGGCCTCGGTCAGCGGCAGGTCGGTGGCCCGCGCGAGCTCCTCGATGACGGCGGCGGAGAAGCCGGGCGGGGTGTTGATGCCGGTGCCCACGGCCGTGCCGCCCAGCGGCAGTTCGGCCAGGCGCGGGAGGGAGGCCTGCAGCCGCTCGACGCCGTACCGCACCTGGGCCGCGTATCCCGCGAACTCCTGGCCGAGGGTGACGGGGGTGGCGTCCATGAGGTGGGTGCGCCCGGACTTCACCACGTCCGCGAACTCGGCGGCCTTGCGCTCCAGGGCCTCGGCGAGGTGGTCGAGGGCGGGGATCAGGTCCCCGGTGACGGCGCCGGTCGCCGCGATGTGGATCGAGGAGGGGAAGACGTCGTTCGACGACTGTGACGCGTTCACATGGTCGTTCGGGTGCACGTCGCGGCCGAGCCGCTCGGTGGCGAGGGTGGCGATGACCTCGTTCGTGTTCATGTTCGACGAGGTGCCCGAGCCGGTCTGGAAGACGTCCACCGGGAAGTGCTCGTCCCAGCGGCCGTCGGCGACCTCGGCCGCCGCGTCCGCGATGGCGTCGGCCACGTCCTGATCGAGCACGCCGAGCGAGGCGTTGACCTTGGCGGCGGCCGCCTTGATCTGCGCGAGGGCCGCGATGTGGGCCCGCTCGATGCGCTGTCCGGAGATCGGGAAGTTCTCCACCGCGCGCTGGGTCTGGGCACGCCACTTGGCGTCCGCGGGGACCCGCACCTCGCCCATCGAGTCGTGCTCGGTCCGGTACCCGCCGGTGCGGTCGTCGCTGGCGTCGCTGGTCATGCCGTGAACCTACCTCTCCGCTCGAAACCCCGTCGAAGGCTGTGGAAAACCCTCGAAAAGTTGAGCACTTGTCTTGTTCGGGCTATTCCCATGTCGTCTACCCACCAGTACAAACCGTGGGTAACACCAAACCGTGGAGGCGCGATGAAGCGCATCAGACGCAGCGGACGGTCCCGCCTGCGAGGTACGTTCGCGGCGGCCGCCGCGACGGCGGCCCTGCTCGGCGCGGCGGCCACCGGGCCCGCCCGCGCGGCCGACGAGGACGCGGCGGCGAAGGCGCGGCAGCCGCAGTCGGCGCCGCTGTCGGCGCCCCTGTCGCCGGAGCTGGAGAAGATCCGGGCGCGGGAGGCCACCGAGCTCTACGGCGACCCCGCCGAGCGCCCCATGGCCGACCGCAGGACGGGCCTGATCTCGCTGGGGGACAGCGAGATCTCCGGCGAGGGCGTCGGCACGTACGAACCCGGTACCGAAGGACCGGACAACTGGTGCCACCGCTCGCCGGACGCCGCGATCCACCGCACCGGCATCCCCGCCGACGTCACGTACAACGTCGCCTGCTCGGGCGCGCAGACCGTCAACATCAGGATCGGCGGCCAACGGCAGTACGCCGACGAGCTCGTCCAGAGCGACAACCTCGCCATCAAGGCGCGTAATACGCGGATCAAGGCGATCCTGCTCGTCGTCGGCGCCAACGACGACCTTCAGTTCTCCCCGGTGATGACCGACTGCGTCACCCGCTACCTGCTCAGCCAGGGCGCCTGCGCCGGGAAGTACGACGGCGGCTGGCAGGCGCGCGTGGACGCGCTCGTGCCCAAGGTCGAGCAGACCCTCCGGGACCTGAAGACCGTCATGAGGGACGCGGGCTACCAGGAGGGCGACTACCGGCTCGTCGCCATGGGCTACCCCAGCCCCATCGGCCCCGACTTCCGGGACAACCCGAAGTTCCCGGGCAAGCTCGCCTGCGGCGGCCTCGGCTACGACTCCGACACCGAGTGGGGCCGCAACGTGGCAGTGCCCGCCTTCGAGACCGGCATGCGCAGGGCGGCCAGGAACGCGGGCGCCACCTACCTCGACAACTCCCGCCTCTTCCACGGCCACGAGGTCTGCATGGAGGACACCTGGGCGCGCGGCCTCTACGTGGACCTCTCCCACCCCTTCCCGCCGGACTCCAACTCCGTCCGCCAGTCCTTCCACCCCAACGCCCGCGGCCACGCCGCCTTCGCCTCCTGCCTGACGCAGCTCT
The DNA here is from genome assembly GCF_041028215.1 of Streptomyces flavofungini. GTDB lineage: Bacteria > Actinomycetota > Actinomycetes > Streptomycetales > Streptomycetaceae > Streptomyces > Streptomyces flavofungini_B. Next base: position 2,196 of record NZ_JASKYR010000413.1, on the reverse strand, counting down.
ACGCGTCCGGCTACCGCGAGGCGGGCTGCGCCGACCCGGCGAGCACCGGCAGCCCGAAGCTGTACGAGGGCGGCTGGGACGACGCGTACAAGCCGCTGAGGAACGCGGCGACCGGCACCTGTGTGGACGTCGACGCGTCCCGGAGCGGCAACGGCACCCAGGTGCGGGGCTGGGACTGCACCGGCAACCGCAACCAGACCTGGTGGTACGACACCGCGCGCGGCTCGCTGCACACGGGTCTCACCCAGGACCGCTGCCTCGACGTGCCCGGCAGCGCCTACAAGGAGGGCGCCGCCGTCACCCTGTGGAACTGCCACGGCGGCGGCAACCAGAAGTTCGTCCGCGAGGCGGGCACGGTGCGTCCCGCCTCCGCCACCGGCCTCTGTCTGACCCTCGCGGGGGCCAAGGAGCCGGTGCGGCTGCGGAAGTGCACGGGAGCGGCGGACCAGCGGTTCGCCTGAGAACACCGCAGGGGCCCCTTCACGCGCGCGTGAAGGGGCCCCTGCGGCACGTACTACGCCAGGCCGGGACCGCGCACCGGGATGTGCGTGAACGTCGGCTCGGGGGCCGGGTTCTGGAAGAAGTCGTTGCCCTTGTCGTCGACGACGATGAACGCGGGGAAGTCCTCGACCTCGATCTTCCAGACCGCCTCCATGCCGAGCTCCTCGTACTCGACGACCTCGACCTTCTTGATGCAGTCCTGGGCGAGGCGCGCGGCGGGGCCGCCGATCGAACCGAGGTAGAAGCCCCCGTGGGCGTCGCACGCGTCGGTGACCTGCTTGCTCCGGTTGCCCTTGGCGAGCATCACCTTGGAGCCGCCCGCCGCCTGGAACTGCTCCACGTAGGAGTCCATGCGCCCGGCCGTCGTCGGGCCGAAGGAGCCGGAGGCGTAACCCTCGGGGGTCTTCGCGGGGCCCGCGTAGTACACGGGGTGGTCCTTCAGGTACTGCGGCATCTCCTCGCCCGCGTCGAGCCGCTCCTTGATCTTGGCGTGCGCGATGTCGCGGGCCACGACCAGGGGGCCGGTCAGGGAGAGGCGGGTCTTCACCGGGTGCCTGGTCAGCTCGGCGAGGATCGCGTCCATGGGCTGGTTGAGGTCGATCTCGACGACGTCGGCGGACCCGGCGTCGTCGTTGAGGCTCTCGTCCGTGGTCTCGGGCAGGAAGCGAGCCGGGTCCGTCTCCAGCTGCTCCAGGAAGACGCCCTCGGCGGTGATCTTCGCGGTGGCCTGGCGGTCGGCCGAGCAGGAGACGGCGATGGCGACGGGCAGCGAGGCGCCGTGCCGGGGCAGGCGCACCACGCGTACGTCGTGGCAGAAGTACTTGCCGCCGAACTGCGCGCCGATGCCGATCTTCTGGGTGAGCTCGAAGACCTTCTCCTCCAGCTCCTTGTCCCGGAAGCCGTGGCCGGTCGGGGAGCCCTCGGCGGGCAGCTCGTCCAGGTAGTGCGCGGAGGCGTACTTCGCGGTCTTCAGGGCGAACTCGGCGGACGTGCCGCCCACGACGATCGCCAGGTGGTAGGGCGGGCACGCGGCCGTGCCCAGCGAGCGGATCTTCTCCTCCAGGAACTTCATCATGGAGGCCTCGTTCAGGACGGCCTTCGTCTCCTGGTACAGGAACGACTTGTTGGCCGAGCCGCCGCCCTTGGCCATGAAGAGGAACTTGTAGGCGCCGCCGTCGGTCGCGTACAGCTCGATCTGGGCGGGCAGGTTGGAGCCGGTGTTCTTCTCCTCCCACATGGTCAGCGGGGCCATCTGGGAGTACCGCAGGTTCAGCTTCGTGTACGCGTCGTAGATGCCCCGGGAGAGCGCCTCCTCGTCGCCGCCCTCGGTGAGGACGTTCTGGCCGCGCTTGCCCATGACGATCGCGGTGCCGGTGTCCTGGCACATGGGGAGCACACCGGCGGCGGCGATGTTCGCGTTCTTCAGCAGATCGAGGGCGACGAACTTGTCGTTGCCGGACGCCTCGGGGTCGTCGATGATCCGCCGGAGCTGCGCCAGGTGTGCGGGCCGCAGGTAGTGCTGGATGTCGTGGATGGCCTCGGCGGCGAGCTTGCGCAGAGCCTCCGGGTCGACCTTGAGGAACGTCCGCCCGTCGGCCTCGAAGGTGGAGACACCCTCGGCGGTCACCAGCCGGTACGGGGTGGTGTCCTCTCCCAGCGGGAGCAGATCGGAGTATGCAAACGCAGGGCTGGGTG
>NZ_JASKYR010000412.1:0-6821 GCF_041028215.1 Streptomyces flavofungini | reverse complement strand
GGGTAGGGATGCCCGGGTGCGGGGTCGAACACGGCGCGCGCTCCTGAATTCGGGGTAGTCGGGGGCAGGAGAGGAAGCCTAGGGCCACGACCGGGGTACCCATCGCTCGGAGCACCGCAGCACGTCAGCACCAGCAGAGAAGGAGCACCAGCCATGGCGAAGAAGGCCGATTCGGGCGATGTCGTAGAACTGATCCTCCAGGACCACCGGCGGATGGAGGAGCTGTTCCGCCGGATGCGCAGCGTGGAGGCGGAACGTGCGACGGCCCTGCACGAGTTCTCCGGTCTGCTCATCGCGCACGCCCTCGCCGAGGAGGCCGAGGTCTACCCCTCGCTCAAGCGCTACCGGGACATCGAGAACGACGAGGTCGACCACGGCGTCGAGGAGCACGAGGAGGGCAATGAGGCACTCCTCGCGCTTCTGAAGGTCGACGACGTGGGCTCCGACGACTGGGACGAGAAGCTGGAGAAGCTCGTCGAGGCGGTGACCCACCACCTCGACGAGGAGGAGCGGACGATCCTCAACGGCGCGCGCGAGAACGTCGCGATGGAGCGCCGCGAGGAGCTGGGCGCCGCCTTCGCGCGGGAGCGCGCCAAGCAGCTCGACGCCGACTGCGGGCGGATCGAGAACGTCCGCCGCATCGTGAAATCCTGAACGCCCCCCTGGCCGCCCGGCCGGACGCGGGCGGCCCCTTTCAGGTCAGGGAGCGCAGGACGTCCTCCGTGCGCGCCCGCAGCCAGGCCGTCATGCTGCCCAGTTCACCGGAGCGTTCCATGCGCACCGAGAACGCCACCGCCGCCTGGAGCGCCCCGACGGAGACCGGCACGGCCGCGGAGGCGTAGCCGATCGCCAGCTCCTGCAACTCCACCACCGGCGAGAACGGCGGGATACGGGCCAGCCTGGTGAGGGCGGTCGCGGTGTCGGGCGCCGTGTAGGGGGTGAGCCGCTCGACCGGGTGGCGCGCGAGGTGGGCCCGCTGCTGCTCCTCACTCAGCCGGGCGAGGAGGCTCTGCCCCGCGGCGTGCGCGTAGGCGGTGGCGGAGAGCCGCTCCGGGTCGGCGGGCAGTCCGCAGAGCGGGTGCCAGGAGACGGCGGTGACCTCCACGTCGCCCGCCCGGTGCACCGCGAGGTAGGTCACGGTGTGCAGATCCCGGCCGAGACCGTCGAGCCAGGTCTGCACGAACTCCCTGCGCGGGGCGGACGTGGTGATGGGAGGGGGCAGGAGGTAGTGCCCGTACTCGTTGAACACCGCCCCTTCGTGCTGGAGCGTGCGCAGCAGGTGGTACGTGGTGGCCAGCGGGAGCCGGGTGTCGCGGGCCAACTGCTTGGCCGTCGCCCGGCCCCCGTGGTGTTCGAGCGCCGAGAGCAGCCGCAGGGCGCGCTGGACCGAACCGATGAGCGTGGGTCCGCCGGCGGACTTCCGCGTCGAGTCCTGCAAGATCTCTCCTCGGGATTGTCCCGGGCACCGGCCCGGTGAGGATCTTGGAAGTGGATCGCGATACGGCCGATGGCCCTAGCGGAACGCGGTGAGCCTCGCCCGTAGCCGCGCGAGGGTGCGGGTCAGGATGCGGGAGACGTGCATCTGGGAGATGCCGAGCGCCTCGCCGATGGCGCTCTGCGTCATCTCCGCCGAGTACCGCATCGCCAGGATGTGCCGGTCGCGGTCGGGGAGTTCGGCGATGAGCGGCTTGAGCGCGTGCAGGTCCTCCACCTTTTCGAGACCGGCGTCCGGGCGGCCGAGGTGGTCGGAGAACGCGCCCTCGAAGTCGACCGGCTGGTCCAGGGAGGTGCTGGAGTAGCCGTTGGCGGCGAGCAGCCCCTCGGTCACCGTCTCCTCGTCCAGGCCGAGGCGGCGGGCGATCTCGGCGGGGGTCGGTGCCCGGCCGTGCTCCTGTTCGAGCTGGGCCGTGGCCCTGGTCAGGTCGGCGCGGAGCTCCTGGAGGCGGCGCGGGACGTGCACGGCCCAGGTCGCGTCGCGGAAGTACCGCTTGATCTCCCCCATGACGGTCGGCATGGCGAAGGTCGGGAACTCGATGCCGCGTCCCGGGTCGAACCGGTTGATCGCCTTGATGAGCCCGATGGTGCCGACCTGCACGACGTCCTCGTACGACTCGCCGCGCACTCCCACCCGCCGCACCGCGTGGCGCACCAGGGCGAGGTTCAGCTCGACCAGGGAGTTGCGCACGTAGGAGTAGGCGGGGGTGCCCTCCTGAAGGGACGCGAGCCGTGTGAAGAGGACCTTGGACAGCGCCTTGGCGTCGGCGCCGTCCACCGACGCGGGGTCCGGCAGGTCCGGCAGCCGCGCCGCCCCGTCCGTGCGCGGGCGGGGCGTCTCCCGTGCGGCGCGGACCCTGCCACCGGGGCCCGCGCCGGTCGTTGTCGTCATCCTCACTCCTGAGGCCGTCCAGGACACTTCCCTGGCAAGGAAGCACGTCGTGGACTGCCGAGTACCCCCGGACGTCCGTCACATGCCCGCGAATATCACCCTGGGTGAGAGGCCGGTCACGCTTCGCGCGCCGGGGCCACGGGCGGCCAGACCGGGCGGTGCGACTCCGGCAGCTCGCACAGGGCGAGCCCGACGGTCCGGTGACTGGGGATCAGTTCGGCGCTGCCGGTCTTGGACAGGAGCTCGGTCAGCCGCCGCCCCGCGCCTGCGAGGAGCAGCTTGCCGCCCCTGCGCTGGAGCAGCCACCGCATGGCGAGCAGGCAGTTGAGGCCCCGTGAGTCGCAGAACGACAGGGCGGTGGTGTCCAGGATCAGATGCCGGTGCCCCGCGTCGACACAGGCGCCGAGCGTGCCCATGAAGAACTCCTCGCCGCCCCGGTCGAGTTCGCCGGTGACCCGCAGCACCGCGCAGTCCTCGCAGCTCGCGAGAGGCGTGATGATCAGACGGTGCGCCTGCGTGGACACGGCGCCTCCCTACTCCCCGCGGCGCCTCACCGCGCTCGCGGTGTCCGGTGTCGGCCACTCCTACGGGGGATTGTGCCCCGCATCCCGCCGGGCATCGGGGCGTTCGCCCTTTCTCGCCGCACACCGGTCAGGGTTGCCCGCAGCGGTCCGGGACGCCCGCACGGGTCGCTCGGGGCACCGGGGCACCCTCCGGCAGAGGAGCCCCAACAGCGCTGCGCGCAGGCGTTGTTCGCAGCTGAACGATGCCGCCGTTCGAATGTTCCGGCGGCTGCCGAGGCTAGGCTTGTGCGGTCATCGGCCCGAGGACCGCGAGAAGTCCGGGGGCGCAGCGGTGGAAGGGGAGCGCGTGGACGGCGGCACGGTAGGGCTGCGCATCGCCTCGGCGGTGATCGCCCCGCTGCTCAAACGGTTGCTGCTGCCGCCCGCGAAGGCGCCGGGCGCGGAGTTCGGGGACCGGCCGGTGCCGGTCGGACGCCTCATGGCCTTCTCCCGTGAGCACCGCACCCTCACCGAGGACGACCTGCACCGCGTCGCGCGCGAGCTGGTGCGCCGGGCGGTGCGCTCGGCGGGACCGTACGACCCGCCGGTCGGCGCCGACGAGAAGGACGCCGTCGGCCTCGCCCTGACCCGTACGCTGTACGCGCTCGGCGACCTCGACATGAGTGACGTACAGGCCTTCGCGCTCGGCCCCGAGCGGCTCGCCGAGGAGCTGTCGCGGCGGGCGGGGCCCGAGACCCGCAGGCTGCTCAGCGACGACGCCGCCCGTTTCCACGACCGGCTCCTGGAGACGGCCTGCGTGCACGTGGTGCGGTTCTTCAGCGAGCAGCCCGGCTTCGCCGCCCGCACCCAGATCGAGCAGAGCCGGGAGATCCGCGAGCAGAGCGAGCGTCTGGAGCGGATTCTGGAGCGCCTTCCCGACATCTCGGCGCAGGACGCCCGCTTCGAGGAGGAGTACGCGCGCTACGTGGTGCGCAGCCACGGCAGACTGACCATCCACGGCGTCGACCTGCGCGAACCCGAGGGCCAGGAGTGGCCGCTCGAAAGCGCCTACCTCAGCCTGGAGGCCGTTGCCTACCGGGGACCGGGCGAGGGCGCGGCGACGGCCGACGGCGAGTCCGGCACGGACACGGACGCCGACCGCGACTCCCCCGAGCGCGCGGCCGCTCCGGTGGAGGCCGCTCCGGTGGAGGCCGTCCTCGCCACCCATGACCGGGTCCTGCTGCGCGGCGTCGCGGGGACCGGCAAGACCACGCTCGTGCAGTGGCTGGCCCTGACCACCGCGCGGCAGGACCGGGTGCCCGGCGGCCTGTCCCAGCTCGTGGGCCGCGTGCCGTTCGTGATGCCGCTGCGCGCCCTGACCCGCAAGGGCGCCGAACTGCCCCTGCCGCAGGACTTCCTGCGCTGGATCGACTGCCCCCTGGTCGGCACGGAACCGGACGGCTGGGCGGCGCGGGTGCTGCGGCACGGCCGCGCGGTGATGCTCATCGACGGCGCGGACGAGATCCCGAGAAGCGAGCGCAACCGGGTCAAGGCCTGGCTGAAGAAGCTCCTCGCGGTCTTTCCCGGCAATCTGTGGCTGCTGACCTCGCGCCCCTCCGCCCTGGAACAGGGCTGGCTGGAGCGCGAGGGCTTCCGGGAGTTCGCGCTCGGCGAGATGCGCCCCGCCGACATGCGGCGCTTCATCGACCGCTGGCACTCGGCCGCCGGGGCGCCCGCCCGGCTCGGCGAGTCCCTGACGCTCGCCCTGCGCAGCAGGCCCGAGCTGAGCCGCCTGGCGACGAACCCGCTGATGTGCGGACTCATCTGCGCCCTGCACCGGGAGCGCCGGGGCTTCCTGCCCCGGGGCCGTGCCTCGCTCTACGAGGCGGCCCTCGCGATGCTCCTCGAACGGCGGGACGTGGAGCGCGAGGTCTACGGCAGCGGCAGCGGCACCCCGCAGCTCGACCAGAAGTCCGCCACGGAGCCGCTGCGGCGCCTGGCCTACTGGCTGATCCGCAACGAACGCACCCAGCTCGACCGGGCGGACGCGGTCGACGTCGTACGCCGCCTGATGCCGTCGGTGGAACGCCTGACGGAGCTGGGCGAGGCCGAGGACGTCCTCCAGCTCCTGCTCGAACGCTCGGGACTGCTCCGTGAACCGGCCCCGGGAGCCGTCGACTTCATCCACCGCACCTTCCAGGACTTCCTTGGCGCCCAGGCCGTCCTTGAGGAGCGGGACATGGGGATGCTGGTCAACAACGCCCACCTGGAGCAGTGGGAGGACGTCGTGCAGATGGTCGTCGCCCAGGCCCGCCACCACGAGCGGGGCGAGCTGCTCACCCGGCTGCGCGAGCGGGGCGAGCGGGAGAAGGACCCGGCCGTCCAGGCCCGGCTGCGGCTGCTCGCGCTCGCCTCCCTGGAGCAGGCCACCAGCGTGGCACCGGCCGTGCGCGAGGCGATCGAGAGCCAGGCGGCGCGGCTCGTGCCGCCGCGCAGCCTGCGCGAGGCCAGGGCGCTGGCCCGGACGGGCCCGCTGCTCTTCGGTCTGCTGCCGGACGCGGACGCCGTGACGGGCGACGAGGAGCTGGCGACCGTGCACGCGATCTGCCGGATCGGCGGGGACGCCGCCATCCCCCGGCTGCGGCAGTTCCTGCACACGGGCCAGCCCGCCGTACGGGCGCAACTGCTCCACCACTGGGACCGTTTCGACACCGCCACCTACGCCGAGGAGATCGTCGGACCGCTTCTGGAGATCGCGCCGGACGACCGGGTCACCGTACGCTCGCGCGACCAGCTCGAAGCGCTCGGACCGGTGCGCAGCTGTCGGCGCGTCAGCCTTCAGGGTGACTTCTCCGCCGCCGACATCCGCTCCGCGCTCGACCCCGGAAAGCTGCGGGAACTGGTGTTGCGCGACGCGCTCTCCCTGGACTCCCTCGACGTCCTCGACGGCTTCGGCGAGCTGGAGTCCCTCGGGCTGCGCGGGTGCCGCAACATCCAGGACCCCGCGCCGCTCACCCGCCTGCCCAGGCTGCTCCGCCTGGAACTGCGGGACCTGCCGCGCTTCGAGCCGCTGCACGCGCTCGCGGTGTGCCCACGGCTCGACACGCTGCTCATCGGCGCGGACGTCCCCTGGCGCGGCCTCGCCGACCTGCCGCGCCCGGACCGGCTGCGGGTCCTCGCGCTGCCGCCGACCGCGACGCGCCTGGCCGGCATCGTGGCCTGCCGCGACCTGCGGGAGCTGCGTCTTCAGGAGGCCAGCGAGCGGCTCGCGCCCGACTCCTGGGGAGCCCTGCTCGGCGAGCTGGCCGGGCTGCGCACCCTCGCGCTGACCGCGGCGCAGCTCAGCGCCCTGCTGTTCGCGCCGCGCACCCGGCTGCCCCAGGTGACCCGCCTGAACGTGCACGCGGGGCCGGGCACCGCCGTGCCGCTGCGCAAGATCGCCCTGCGGCTGCCGGGTCTGGAAGAGGTCCACATCGCCGAGGCCGCCGACGTCGACCTGGCCTCGCTCGCCCCGCTGCCCGCGCTGCGCAAGGTCCGCCTGACCTACCCGGGCGACGTGCACGGCGTCGAGGCGCTGCCCGGCCACGTCGAGCTCTCCCGCTACCCGCAGGCCTGATCAACGGACTGGAAACGGCCTGTAGCGCACGGTAAGTTCGTTGCCTCCAGGCACGGTTGACAACGGGAGCGGCACCACGGAGGCGGGATCCAGTCGGATGAGCAGAGCGGAAGGCACGCCGCTGTACGGCAGGGACCCTCTCCTGCGCGCGCTCGTCCCCCGGCTCACCGGCCTGAAGTACGACGAACGCGCCCGCACGTCACGGGAGTTCCAGCACGACCTGCCCGTCGTCCTGGTGACCGGCAGGCACGGCATGGGCCGCACGGCCCTCCTGCGGGAGCTGGCGGCGCACTACCGCAACCGGCTCCCCCTCGCC
>NZ_JASKYR010000411.1:0-5947 GCF_041028215.1 Streptomyces flavofungini | reverse complement strand
GTGGTGGTCACGGCCCGATCATCGCAAGAACGGAGGGGGCCCTCTGTTCAGCGCGCCCGATATGACGCTAGCGTGGAGCCACCTTTGCAATCGCGGGAGCTCGGAGCACCGGGCTGAGAGGGCGCTGACCTCCGTACGAAGCGGCACGAAACGTGCACGAGCCGTACGGAATTCGCTGCGTCGACCGCCGAACCTGTTACCGGGTAATGCCGGCGTAGGGAGTAGGTCTCATGACCACATCGGACGCACGCACGCCTGCCTCGGCGCGGAACCAGAGCCAGGAACAGCCCTGGAACGAACGCGACGAGGCCGGGAAGTCCATCGGCTGGCACAAGGCGTATGTCGAGGGCTCGCGCCCCGACCTGCGGGTGCCGGTCCGTCAGGTGCACCTGACCAACGGCAAGGCCGTCACCCTGTACGACACCTCGGGGCCGTACACCGATCCGTCCGCCCAGACCGACGTCCGCCGCGGGCTGCCGCCGCTGCGGGAGAACTGGATCATCGCCCGCGGCGACACCGAGGAGTACACGGGCCGTCCGCCCCGTCCGGAGGACGACGGCATCAAGCACACCTCGCCGCGCGGTGGGCTCAAGAACCTCGACGCGGTCTTCCCCGGCCGCCCCCGGCAGCCGCGCAGGGGCCGCCAGGGTCAGGCGGTGACGCAGCTCGCGTACGCCCGGCGCGGTGAGATCACGCCGGAGATGGAGTTCATCGCGATCCGCGAGAACATGGACCCCGAGACCGTTCGCGAGGAGGTCGCCGCGGGCCGCGCGGTGATTCCCGCCAACGTGAACCACCCGGAGATCGAGCCGATGATCATCGGCAAGAAGTTCCTGGTGAAGGTGAACGCCAACATCGGCAACTCCGCGGTCACCTCCTCCATCGAGGAGGAGGTGGACAAGATGACCTGGGCGACCAAGTGGGGCGCCGACACGGTCATGGACCTGTCCACCGGCCGCAACATCCACACCACCCGCGAGTGGGTCCTGCGCAACTCCCCCGTGCCCATCGGCACCGTGCCGCTCTACCAGGCCCTGGAGAAGGTCGACGGTCAGGCCGAGGCGCTGACCTGGGAGATCTACAAGGACACGGTCATCGAGCAGGCCGAGCAGGGCGTGGACTACATGACGGTGCACGCGGGCGTGCGCCTTCCGTATGTTCCGCTGACCGCCAACCGCAAGACCGGCATCGTCTCGCGCGGCGGATCGATCATGGCCGCCTGGTGCCTCGCGCACCACAAGGAGAGCTTCCTCTACGAGCACTTCGAGGAGCTCTGCGAGATCCTCGCGGCGTACGACGTGACGTACTCGCTCGGCGACGGCCTGCGGCCCGGGTCGATCGCGGACGCCAACGACGAGGCGCAGTTCGCGGAGTTGCGGACCCTCGGGGAACTCAACACGATCGCCAAGCGTTTCAACGTGCAGACGATGATCGAGGGCCCCGGTCACGTCCCGATGCACAAGATCAAGGAGAACATCGACCTCCAGCAGGAGATCTGCGAGGAGGCGCCGTTCTACACCCTCGGTCCGCTGACCACCGACATCGCTCCCGCGTACGACCACATCACCTCCGGCATCGGCGCCGCGATGATCGGCTGGTGGGGCACGGCGATGCTCTGTTACGTCACACCCAAGGAGCACCTGGGCCTGCCCAACCGCGACGACGTCAAGACCGGCGTCATCACGTACAAGATCGCGGCGCACGCGGCGGACCTCGCCAAGGGCCACCCGGGCGCGCAGGACTGGGACGACGCGCTCTCGGACGCCCGCTTCGAGTTCCGCTGGGAGGACCAGTTCAACCTCGCGCTGGACCCGGTCACGGCGCGGGAGTTCCACGACGAGACGCTGCCCGCCGAGCCCGCGAAGACGGCGCACTTCTGCTCGATGTGCGGGCCGAAGTTCTGCTCCATGAAGATCTCGCAGGACATCCGGCGGCAGCACGGCGGTGCCTCCGAGCAGGACGAGATCGCGGCCGGCATGGAGCAGAAGTCCAAGGAGTTCGCCGCGGCGGGCAACCGGGTCTATCTGCCGATCGCCGACTGAGGTCCGTGGCCCCGTCACTCGTCGGTGGCGGGGCCACGAAGCGGTGCCGTGCTCCGGTCCGGCTACTCCGGCTTGTGGTCGGGCCCGCCGAAGTCCGGGCTCGAGAAGTCGGGACTTGAGTAGCTCGGCCGCGAGCCGGCGGTCGAGCCGCCGTCCGGGCTGGTGAATCCCGGCCTGTCGTAGCCCAGTTGCGGCATGCGGTTGTTGGTGGCCCCGGGCCCCTGTGACGGCGCCCGGTGAGCCGGGGCCGGGCCCGGCTCCAGCAGCGCCTCCCGGAGGAACGGCACGATGCCCCGCTCCAGGAGCGCCCGGCCCCAGACCTCCCTGGCCTGGGAGACCTCCAGATGCTGTTCGCCGTGGAGACTCGCCTGGAGCGAGGTGGAGCCGTTGCGCAGGGCGGTCAGGAGCAGCCCCCCTGCGGCGACCAGGATGCCCCCCGCGGTGAGCGCGCCGAACAGCCAGCCTGCCGTGAGCAGGGTGTCCGCGAAGGCGGGCTCGGGGTTGAGCATCTTCAGGATGTAGCCGACGAGCAGGAAGATCGCGGCGGCCGTCCCCGCGAGCACGGGTGCGAGGACCGCCACGACGGCGACCGCCCCGGCTCCGACCGCCGCGGGTTCGGCCAGCTCGCCCATCGTGGTGGCGAGTCCGACGCCGCCGGAGCCCGACTCCGCGGCGGTGTGTCCACTCCCTTCGCGGATCGACGCGGAAGACGGTCGAGGTTCGCGCAACTCCTCGCGGACCTTCACGTAGTGCGCGTACTCGACCGCGGCCGCGGCCGTGATCAGAGCTGTCGCGTTCAGGGCCATGGTGCGCAGCTGTTCGGTGTTGAGCCGCTGGCCCACTGCGGCGAGTTCCGGACGGTCCGGTGCGGTGCGCAGCGCCTCGTCGAGGATCCGCTCGTACTCGGGGCGGTCCTCATTGAGCAGGTGTGGAGCGCTGTTCATGTGCATCCCCCGATGCTCCGTAGGGCTGAGACTCGCATGGCTGCGAGCCGTTGGGCAGAAACGGAGGGGAGCCTGCTACGGATAAGCCGATGGTAGAGCCGTGACGGCACGCGGTGACAGGGGGTTTCCGGAAATTGCCTCTCTGCAGGGTGTGATCCTGTAAAGAGGGGCCTGTTCGTAGAAGGGCTAAACGCCCAGCGGGAGTTGGCAGACCAGCAGCTTTCCGGCCATGGTCACTCCGCCGTCCATGGCGATGGCCAGGCCGTCGGCGTACACATGAGGACCCTCGATGACGGGGCCTCCGCCGTCCGACTCGTCCTCGGAGCCGACGTCACCCAGGAGGTAGGGGATGGGGCTGTGGCCGTGGACGACGCGTGTGCCGCCGTACATGTCGAGGAGCTCGCGCACGGCGGAGGGCCCCGACTCGTCGCGGAAGGCGAAGCGCTTGGTGAACTTCCGGAAGAGGTCCCAGCACTCGTCGGCGTCATTGCGCGTCAGGGTCTCGCGGACGGTGTCGTTCACTGCCTCGATCGAGTCGCCGTAGTCCAAGTAGGCGGTCGTGTCGGAGTGCATGAGGAGATGTCCGTCGGCCTCCTCCATCGCGTCCAGGCGGGCCATCCACTGGAGGTGGTGGTCCTCCAGGCGCTCCATGTCCGTCTTCTGGCCCCCGTTGAGCAGCCACGCGGCCTGGAAGGTGGCGGTGCCCGCGCCGGAATTGACCGGCGTGTCGCCGAAGCGCCTGGCGCCGAGCAGCAGCAGCTCGTGGTTGCCGAGGAGCGCCTTGCAGTAGCCCCCGGCGGCGGCGGCCTCGGCGGAGAGGCGCATCACGAGGTCGATGACCCCGATGCCGTCGGGACCCCGGTCGGTGAAGTCGCCGAGGAACCACAGGCGCGCGTTGCCCGCGGACCAGCTTCCCTCGGCGTCGACGAGGCCCTGCTCCTGGAGCGCGGCCATCAGCTCGTCGAGGTACCCGTGCACGTCGCCCACGACGAACAGCGGGCCGTGCTCCTCGCTCGCCCGCGGCTGCGGGGGCTCCGGCATGACCTGCACCTGCACGGTGTCCCCCCGATTGATGACGGGCAGGTCGCGCTGGGTGGGCGTATACCCGTCGGCGACCGGATCGCCGGGTGCTCCAGGGCTCACCTCGGCGGGCCCGGTCGTCTCATGGACGTACGCCGGTACGCGGAAGTCGCGCAGCGTCGCCGTCCGCACATCGGGTCCCTGACCGGCCCCCTGAGTCATCGACCCCTCCACCACCATTGCGCCGCATCTGCACCGAGAACGGACTGCCTGGTCGCAGCGGCCCGCGGTGTCGTCCGCCCATCATAGGAATGCGGCTCCCGCTGTGTGGTGCACCAGGGGTGGTGAATCGGTCCTTGACCCGGGTTCACCGCGGTTTTCTCCCGAATTGGGCAGAGGTTTCCCTGTTGGTGGCGGGCCGCTCACCAGCCCCTGCCCGGTAAATCTCCGGGATCAGCCCGAGCCGGATGAGCGTGGCGGGCTGACCGTCGTGCGGGGCGGACGTCGCTCGGACGAGGTGCGTACGATCAATTCGGTCGGTATCACCTGCTCGACGGGCCCGCCCGAGTCCAGTCCCTCGATCGCGTCGATGAGGAGCTGCACGACGGCCGTCCCGATGCGCCGGGGCTTGAGCGAGAGCGTGGTGATCGGCGGCTCGGTGGTGGCGTAGACCGTGGACTCGCTGCAGCAGACGAGCAGCAGGTCGTCGGGGACCCGCAGGCCGTACCGCCGGGCGGCGGCGAGGAGGTCGGTGCCGTTGGGGTCGAAGAGGCCGTAGACGGCGTCGGGCCGGTCGGGCCTGGCGAGCAGCCGGTCGGCGGCGACCGCGCCCGCGCACGGGTCGTGGGCGGGGTAGGACTCGTAGACCGGGTCCTGGCCGACGCGCTCGCACCAGTTCAGGTAGGCCGTCGTGGACAGATGTGTGTAGGTGTCCGTGGTGGTGCCCGTGAGCAGGCCGATCCGGCGGGCGCCGGCGGCCGCGAGGTGGTCGAGGATTTCGAGGACCGCTGCCTCGTGGTCGTTGTCGACCCAGGCGGTGACCGGCAGGGAGCCCGCCGGGCGGCCGTCGGAGACCACCGGGAGGCCTTGCCTGACCAGCTCGCTGACCACTGGATCGTGGTCGGAGGGGTCGACGACGACCGTTCCGTCGAGTGCGACGTTCGACCACACGTCGACGGGGCTGCGGCGGGAGGTGGCGGGGAGGATGACCAGGGCGTAGCCCCGGGCGAGGGCGGCGGAGGTGGCGGCTCTGGCCATCTCCGCGAAATAGGCGAATTCGGTGAAGGTGAAAGGTTCATCCCCATACGTGGTCACGGTCAGGCCGATGAGGCCCGACTTACCCGTACGGAGGGTGCGGGCCGCGGCGGAGGGGCGATAGCCCAGCCGCTCGGCGACCTCGCGGACATGGCGTCGGGTGGCGTCGGGCAGACGACCCTTGCCGTTGAGGGCGTCGGAGACAGTCGTGATGGAGACACCGGCGGCGGCGGCGACATCTCTGATGCCCGCTCGGGTCTGCCGGTTACCCCGGCGGGCGGTCTCCGCTCGGCTCACCTGGTGTTTACCTGCTGCTGTCATGGCGAGCCGATAGTAGGGCTCATGGGGGTGGGTAGCGCGGGTGCATATGCAGTCGTTGACAGGCACGTTTCTGCAAGGCTTGCGGCGCTCAATGACCATGGAAAGACAGGGAGTTGAGCGCTGTATGGACAGTATCCGCTGATCGTCTCGCCGGGGTCTGACTGATGCGCCAGGTCTCGAAGAGGTCTCAACTCACCTTCACGAGGGACGCGCGCCACGGAGCGAGCCACCGGCGCACGGGGGAGCACGGGGCGCTCCCCCTGTCCCAGGCGCCGCACGGGCGACGGTGCGCGGCCACGCGCGCACGGACCGCCGAGCACCGCCCGCCCCGACCGTACGAGGATCCGGTCCCGCCTGTACGAGAAT
>NZ_JASKYR010000410.1:0-6775 GCF_041028215.1 Streptomyces flavofungini | reverse complement strand
GGCCAGCTCCGACTTCCGGTAGGAGTACCCGAAGTAGATGACGAGGCCGACCGCGAACCACACGGCGAAGCGGACCCAGGTCTGCCACTGGAGGAAGGTGATCAGCCAGATGGAGAAGACGACGCCGAGCGCCGGGACCACCGGCATGCCGGGGCAGCGGAAGGCCCGCGGCAGACCGGGCTGCTTGTAGCGGAGGACGATCACCGCCACGCAGACCACGACGAAGGCCAGCAGGATGCCGATGTTGGTCAGCTCGGCCGCCTCGCCGATCGGCAGGAACCCGGCGATGGCGGCCGACGCGAAGCCGACGATCCACGTCACGCGCGTCGGCACGTGCCGTGTCTCGTGGGTCTTCGCGAACCACTTGGGCAACAGCCCGTCACGGCTCATGGAGAACCACACCCGCGTCACGCCCAGCATGAACGTGAACATCACCGTGAGGATGCCGATGATGGCGCCGACGGCGATGACGTCGGCGAGCCCGCCGAGCCCCACCGCCTTGAAGGCGCTGGAGAACCCGCTCTCGGGGTCGATGTCCTTGTAGTCCTGCATGCCGGTCAGGACCAGGCACGCCAGGACGTAGAGCACCATCGAGATCGCCAGGGAGTACAGGATCGCCTTCGGCATGTGGCGCTGGGCGTCCTTGGACTCCTCGGCCGCGGTGCTCATCGCGTCGTAGCCGAAGACGGCGAAGAAGACGGTCGCCGCGCCCGTGAACGCGCCGCTGACGCCGAAGGGGAAGAACGGCTCGTAGTTGCCGGTGTTCACATGGAAGAAGCCGACGCCGATCACCAGCAGCACCACGAGGACCTTCAGGACCACCACGACCATCTCGAAGCGCGCCGCGTTCTTGATCCCGAGGGTGAGCAGATACGCGATGAGCAGGCAGAGCAGCGCCGCGAACAGGTCGACCTTGTGCCCGTCGCCGGTGCCCGGCGCGCCCAGCATCCACTGCGGCAGCTCGGCGCCCATGTCGTTCAGGAGGAAGTTGAAGTAGCCGGAGATGCCGATCGCGACCACCGCCACGATCGCCGTGTACTCAAGGAGCAGGTCCCACCCGATGAACCAGCCCGTGATCTCGCCGAGCACCACATAGCCGTACGTGTACGCCGACCCGGCCTTCGGGATGAGCCCCGCGAACTCGGCGTAGGAGAACGCCGCCGCGGCGCTCGCGACGCCCGCGATGAGGAACGAGATCAGGACGGCGGGCCCGGCCTTCTCGTTGGCCACGGTGCCCGCGAGGGTGAAGATGCCGGCGCCGATGATGCCGCCGACACCGATCGCGGTGAGCTGCCAGAGGCCGAGCGAGCGGGCGAGCCCGCCGCCCTGCTCCGTGTCGTCGATGTGCTCGATGGGCTTGCGGCGCAGCACGCCCCTGCCCATCCGGAGTCCCGCCATGAGCTCCACCTCTTCGCGAACGCGACCGGCTGATGGCGGATCATGATGGCCCAGCCGGGCCCCGTACGGAAGACGCCACACCCGTGCGGCGCCCCGGGGGGCTACGGCACCACCGTGACCGGCCAGCGGCCCGCCTTCACCAGACGGACGGCGACCGAGCCGACGATGCGGTGTCCGGCCTGCTCGGAGGCCCCGACGACCACGGCGTCGGCCTTCAGGTCGTCGGCGGCGGTGACGAGACCGCTGTAGGGGTCGCCGCGGAAGGTGTGGAACTCCCACCGGACGTCGAATATGTCCTTCACCCGCTCGGTGGCGTCCCTGATCTCCGCGATCAGCCCCTCGGCGATCTCGTCGGTGGTCTCGGCGACCGGCGCCCCGAGGGCCGCCCCCGCCGCCATCACCGGCTGGATGTAGACGACGGCGAGCAGGGCCCGCTGCCGCCTGGCCAGGCCTCCGGCGTAGGCGGCGGCGCGCAGGGAGGACTCGGAGCCGTCGACCCCGACGACGATCACCTTGGGTCCGTCGGTGCCGCGTTCGAACTGGTGGGACTGGTCATCACTCACGCCGAGAGGTTAGCGGAGGGAACCCGGGCGCCCGCGGGCAGCCGTGCCCTCCGCCGGGGCCGCCGGTCCGGCCGAGCCCTCCGCCGGGGCCGCCGGTCGGCCCTCTCCCGACGAGCGACCCCGCCGAGGTCTTCTTACAGTCGTGCCCATGACGGTGCGCGCGGAGGAGCCCGGGACCGCGGGACCCACGGACACGGACACGGCGGGCCGGGGCGGCGGCTTCCTCGCCCGGGTCCCCGAGGGATGCGCCGCGTTCTTCGGCGCCCTCGGCGTCTTCTGCGCCGTCCTCTCGGTCATCCCGCCGCTGCGCCGCCTGCTGCTGCCCGTCATCCGCGCCCTCGACCTCGTCACGGTGCCGGTCAGCGCGAACCTCGCCTACGCCGTCTTCCTCTTCCTGCTCGCCGCCGCGACCGCCGCCCGCAAGAAGGTCGCGTGGTGGCTCGTGGTGATCTACCTCGGCCTGCTGCTCGCCTTCGACGTGCTCGGCGCCGCCCTCGGCTTCTGGGCGGAGTCGCTGCCCTCGTTCGTCGTCTGCGGGGCCGCGCTGGTCCTGCTGCTCCTGGCCCGCAAGGAGTTCTCCGCCGCCTCGCGGCGCGGCGCCGTCTGGCGGGCCCTCGCCGTCCTGGCCGCGGGGCTCGGCGTCGCGATCCTGGCCGGCTGGGGCCTGACCGAGCTGTTCCCGGGCACGCTGCCGCGCCACGAGCGGCTGCCGTGGGCGGCGAACCGCGTCTGCGGCGGCCTGATCCACGGCAACGACTTCTTCGGCGGCACCCCGCCCCGGCCCCTGTACTTCTGGCTCGGCCTGTTCGGCGCGCTCGCCCTCCTGAACGCCGCCGCCACGCTCTTCCGCTCCCAGCGCATGGAGGCGGCCCTGCACGACGACGAGGAGTCCCGCATCCGCGCGCTCCTCGGTGCGTACGGGGCACAGGACTCGCTCGGCTACTTCGCCACCCGCCGCGACAAGGCCGTGGTCTTCTCGCCCAGCGGCAAGGCCGCCGTCACCTACCGCGTCGAGGCGGGTGTCTGCCTGGCCAGCGGCGACCCCGTCGGCGACCGCGAGGCCTGGCCGCGCGCCATCGCCGCCTGGCTGGACGTGGCCCGGCGCTACGCCTGGGCCCCCGCCGTGATGGGCGCCTCCGAGGACGGCGCCACCGCCTACGCCCGCGCCGGGCTCGGCGCGCTGCAACTGGGCGACGAGGCGATCCTGCACGTGGCGGACTTCGACCTGGACGGGCGCGACATGCGGGTGACCCGGCAGGCGGTGAACCGGGTGCGCCGCAGCGGCGCCACCGCCCGGGTCCGCAGGCACTCCACCCTCACCGACGAGGAGATGGAGGAGATCATCGACCGGGCCGACGCCTGGCGGGACACCGAGACCGAGCGCGGCTTCTCCATGGCCCTCGACCGGCTCGGCGATCCCGAGGACGGCGACTGCCTGCTGGTGGAGGCCCTGGACGCGGACGGCAGGCTGCTGGCCCTGCTCTCCCTGGTGCCCTGGGGCAGGGACGGCGTCTCGCTCGACCTGATGCGCCGCGACCGCACGGCACCCAACGGCGTCATGGAGTTCATGGTCGCCGAGCTGTGCGCCGCCGCGCCCCGTTTCGGGGTGCGCCGCGTCTCACTCAACTTCGCCGTCTTCCGCTCGGTCTTCGAGGAGGGCGGGCGGATCGGCGCGGGTCCCGTGCTGCGCCTCTGGCGCAAGCTCCTGCTCTTCTTCTCCAAGTGGTGGCAGCTGGAGGCCCTCTACCGCTCCAACGCCAAGTACCACCCGCAGTGGTACCCGCGCTTCATCTGCTACGGCGACAGCGGCGCCCTCGCCCGCATCAGCCTGGCCTCCGGCATCGCGGAGGGCTTCGTCGCGGTGCCGTCCCTGCGCAAGCTCTGGGGCAAGGGGCACGCACGGCCCCGGGGTGTCACCCAGCCCGCGACCACCGAGGGACTGCCGTCGATCGCCGCGCTCGGCCTCGCCGGCCAGGGCGCCACCGACGCCGACGCCGACGCCGCGTCCCGGCTCCCGGAGCAGATCCGCGTCCGGCACCGCAAGCTGGACCGCCTCAGGGCCGAGGGCACCGACCCCTACCCGGTGGGGGCGCCGCCGCGCACCCACCGCCTCGCGGCCGTCGGGCCCGGCCTGACGGGCGAGCGGGTCACCCTGGCGGGCCGCGTCATGCTTCTGCGCGACTTCGGCGGCATCGTCTTCGCCGTCCTGCGCGACTGGTCGGGCGACCTCCAGATCGCCCTCACCCGCGACATCTCCGGCAGGGAGGTGCTCGACCGCTTCACCTCCGCCACCGACATCGGCGACCACGTCACCGTCAGCGGCACGGTCGGCGCCAGCGACAGCGGTGAACCGACCGTCTTCGTCACCGACTGGCTGCTCACCGGCAAGTGCCTGCGCCCGCTGCCCGACAAGCGCCGCGGCCTGACCGACCCCGAGGCCAAGGTCCGCCGCCGCTATCTGGACCTGGTGGCGAGCCCCGCCGCCCGCGACGTGGTGCGGGCCCGCTCAGCGGCCGTACAGGCCCTGCGGCAGGGGCTGCTCGACCGGGGCTACCTGGAGGTCGAGACGCCGATGCTCCAGCAGATCCACGGCGGCGCCAACGCCCGGCCCTTCACCACCCACATCAACGCCTACGACCTCGACCTGTATCTGCGCATCGCCCCCGAGCTGTATCTGAAGCGGCTCTGCGTCGGCGGCATGGAGAAGGTCTTCGAGATGGGCCGCACCTTCCGCAACGAGGGCGTCTCCTACAAGCACAACCCCGAGTTCACCATGCTGGAGGCGTACCAGGCCTTCGCCGACTACGACGTGATGCTCGACCTCACCCGCGAGCTCGTCCAGGGCGCCGCGACCGCCGCCTTCGGCTCCCCGGTCGCCCGCAGGGCCGACGGCCGGGGACGGCTCGTCGAGCACGACATCTCCGGGCCCTGGCCGGTCAGGACGGTCTACGGAGCCCTCTCGGAGGCGCTCGGCGAAGAGGTCGACGCGGACACCGCGCCACCTGTCCTGCACCGGCTCTGCGACCGGGCCGGAGTGCCGTACACCAAGGACGACGGACGCGGCGACATCGTCCTTGAGATGTACGAGCGCCTCGTCGAGGAGCGGACCCAGCTGCCCACCTTCTACAAGGACTT
Organism: Streptomyces flavofungini; assembly: GCF_041028215.1. Classification (GTDB taxonomy): domain Bacteria; phylum Actinomycetota; class Actinomycetes; order Streptomycetales; family Streptomycetaceae; genus Streptomyces; species Streptomyces flavofungini_B. The sequence continues at coordinate 1,679 of NZ_JASKYR010000410.1, read as the reverse complement.
CCCCACGGACGTCTCCCCGCTCACCCGTCGGCACCGCGCCGACCCGCGCCTCGCCGAACGCTGGGACCTGGTCGCGTTCGGCACCGAACTGGGCACCGCCTACTCGGAGCTGACCGACCCCGTCGAGCAGCGCCGCCGCCTGACCGCCCAGTCGCTGCTCGCCGCCGGGGGAGACCCCGAGGCCATGGAGCTCGACGAGGACTTCCTCGACGCGCTGGAGTACGCGATGCCGCCCACCGGGGGCCTCGGCATCGGCGTGGACCGCCTGGTCATGTTCCTCACCGGCCTCACCATCCGCGAGACGCTGCCCTTCCCTCTGGTCCGCCGCGTCTGAGGGCCCGCCGCGTCTGATCGGGTGCTTTCCGCGGCCGTCCCGTGTTGGTGTGCCGCGCGGGCCATCGGCCGTGCGACGGATTACTCATGAAAGACGATCAGCTGACTCCGGGGCGCCGGTTGGTGCTCCGTGCCGCCGCGGCCCTCGGCATCGCCGCCGCCGCGGGCTGCGCGGGCCAGGACCGTCCGGCGTCCCCGGCGCCCTCCGGCGGCCCCGCCGGAGGCGCACCGGCCGCCCGCGCCCGCCGGCCGTCCGCGTACCGCCTCCAGCCCTTCGCGGGCAACGGCCCCCAGGGCGCCACGCGCGCGCTGCCCGCGGTCCGCAGGGCGCCGATCCTGCGCGTGGCGGGATGGTCGCGGTCGATGGTGCTGACCTTCGACGACGGCCCCGACCCCCGGTACACCCCGGGCATCCTGCGCACCCTGCGCGAGTACGGGGTGCGCGCCATGTTCTTCGTCTGCGGAGAGATGGCCGCCGACAACAAGGACCTGCTGCGCGAGATGGCCGACGACGGCCATGTGATCGGCAATCACACCTGGACCCACCCCCTGCTGACCCGGCTCGGCCGCGACTCGATGCGCGACGAGATCGAGCGCACCAGCGAGGTCGTCGAGCGCACGGTCGGCGAGTACCCCCGGTGGTTCAGGGCCCCCTACGGCGCCTGGAACCGCAACGCCTTCCAGCTCGGCGCGGAGCTGGGCATGGAGCCGCTGGCCTGGACCGTCGACACCCTCGACTGGACCGAGCCGGGCCCGGGTGCCATCGTCCGCCGGGTCCGCGACGGGGCCGCGCCGGGCGTCGTGGTGCTCTCGCACGACGCGGGCGGCGACCGCTCGGGCAGCGTCGAGGCGCTGCGCGAGTACCTGCCGGAACTGCTCGACTCCGGCTACCGCCTCACGGTGCCGGGCCGCGAGGAGGTGTGAGGCGGTGCGCCGCGGTCAGCGCACCGCGACCAGGCGGGCGAAGACGACGACGTTGCCGTCGTAGCCGGTCTGCTCGGAGTAGCCGCCGCCGCAGGTGATGACGCGCAGCTCGGGGGTGCCGCCGTTGCCGTAGACCCGGGTGCCGGGGAAGTTCTTCTTGGAGAACACCTCGATCCCGTAGATCTCGAAGACGGCGGCCTTCTTGTCCTTGCGCCTGACCTCGACCCGTTGGCCCTTCTTCAGGGAGCCGAGACCGTAGAAGACGGCCGGGCCCTGCTGGTTGTCGACATGGCCGACGATCACCGCGGTGCCCTTCTCGCCCGGTGCGACGGCGCCGGTGAACCAGCCCGCGAGATTGGGGTCGTCGGGCGGCGGCGCGTCCACCCACCCCTCGGGGTCCAGACCCACCGGCACGATCGGCG
>NZ_JASKYR010000041.1:0-23627 GCF_041028215.1 Streptomyces flavofungini | reverse complement strand
GCTGAGGGGCATGGTGTGCCGCTGCACTACGGGTCAGCCGCGTGCAAGACTGGCCGGATGTCGGAAGTCGCCTTCACGCAGGTCGCGCCCGTTGTCCCCGTCCGGAATCTCGACTCGGCTCTGAACCGATACCGTCGTCTGGGCTTCTCGGCGCAGGCCTACGAGGGTCCGGACCGTTATGGCTTTGTCGAGCGGGGCTCGGTATCAGTTCATCTCAGCGAGTGGTCCGAGCACGATCCTCTGCGCACCGGCGCGGTCATTTATCTCTATGTGAGCGACGCTGACGCCATCCATGCCGAGTGGAGGAATTCCGGCGTCGAGGGCCGCTTCACGGAGCCGGTGGACACACCCTACGGACTCAGGGAGTTCACGTACGTCGACGCCGACGGCACGGCCCACCGCGTGGGATCACCGCTGGCAACCTGAGCGGTGTGTGCCCCGCAAGCACACGCCCCCCTCTGAGTCCCTGAGTCCGCTGATACATTTCCTGCGGTGAGCGAGCAACTGCCTGACGGCGGCATCGAGCTGTCACCCGACGACATCGAAGCCCTTCACACCAGGTGGTCCGCATGCTGGACCCCGAGCGAGATCGCACGGCAGTTGGCCGGGGTCCTCACGCCCTGGTACGTGGCCGCGGGCTGGGCGCTGGACCTCTTCCGCGGCAGGCAGACACGCGCTCACGGGGACATCGAGATCGGGATTCCGGCCGCGGGCTTTCCCGAGGTCCGCCGCCGCTTCCCCGGATACGTCTTCGACGCCGCAGGCAGTGGGCGGATCTGGGAGGACGCCACACCGGAGGTGCTGGCCGCCGTGCATCAGACGTGGCTCCGCGATCCGGCCACCGGCAACTACCTGCTCGATGTGTTCCGCGAGCCGCACGACGGTGACATCTGGATCTGCCGACGTGATGAGCGGATCCGGCTGCCCTACAGCGACATCGTCCACCACACCCAGGACGGCATCCCCTATCTGGCGCCCGAACTGGTCCTGCTGTTCAAGGCCAAGCACACCCGCCGAAAAGATCAAGCGGACTTCGACGCGACCGTCCCGCACCTGTCCACGGCTCAGCGCGAGACCCTGGCCGAGCTGCTCGACCGCGTCCACCCGGGGCATCCGTGGACCGCGGATCTGTAGCGAGCTACGGGTGCGCCCGCGCCGCCATGGTCCAGGGCACCCCGCTCGCCACCGCCGTCATCGGCACCGGCCATCTCGCCTTCGTCACCGTCACCCCGGGCCCGGCCGCCGACGGCGCCGCCCGCATCCTGGCCCTGTGATCACAGGGTGCTGACGCCGTCCCAGGGCCGTGGCCGCCGGGTCAGGATCGCGTGGACGTGTATGCCGGGGCGGCCCAAGCGACGTCGTCGACCGCGAGCCAGGGTGCGGTCGAAACGGCTGTGGGCGTCGCCCCGGTGAAGGCCATCACGTCCCTGTGCAGGTGGGACTGGTCGGCGTAGCCGCTCTCCGCCGCCGCCGAGCCGGGGCTGTGGCCCGTGGCGAGGCGGTGGGCCGCGTGGTCGAAGCGGATCAGTTGCGCGGCGCGTTTGGGGGTGAGGCCGATCTGGGTCCGAAAGCGTGCCCATAGCCGCTTGCGGCTCCAGCCGACCTCCGCGGCCAGCGGCTCGACGCGCACTTGCCCCTGGCCGAGGACCATCTGCCGCCAGACGTGGGCGACTTCCGCGTCGACCGGTCGGCCCGCCTCGTGCCGTTGGGCGAGTGCTGTCTCGGCGATCGTGAACCGCTCGTCCCAGGACGCGGCGGCGCGCAGTCGTTCCATGATGTGCGTGGTGTCCCGGCCCCAGAGCGCGTCGAGAGGGACGATCTCTCCGCCCGGCTCCAGGGAGGTGCCCAGTACCGCGTGCGCGACCAGTGGTGACAGCCGTATCTGCAAGCAGTCGATGTTCTGCCCGCGAATGTGCACGGGGCCGGGCACGAGCCCGATGACGACACTGCCGCTCTGCCGCCGGTCACGGGCACGGTCGACGATCAGACCATTGCCCAGGTCGATCGCCACAGTGACGGCCGGGTACGGGATCACGGCAAGGTCGAGCGGGCCGGTGGCGCGATCGCGGAATCCGGCCTGGGAGATGCCCGGCAGGCGGCCGGGCCGTGCTGGAGTGGTGATGTCCCACCTGGTGGCAGGCACCGGAGCCCCCTCGACAGATCCCATGACGCGAGCCTACGGGCCAACGCCCACGGTTGCACGCGACGGAACATTCGTCCAAGACCCGCCGGTTGACGCGCGGCAACACTGACATCCCGCTACTCGCCCCGGAAGGGATTGCTCGTGACGCACCTCTCGACCGACCCGTTCACGTCGGCCGTCGAACTCGCCGCGGCCATCCGCCGCAAGGAAGTGAGCCCAGTCGAGGTGGCTGACGGCTACCTGCGACGGATGGACGCACTCGACCCCCTGCTCAACGCGTACTGCCACCGTGCCGACCACGACGTCCGCAAAGCCGCGGCCGCGGCAGCCGACGCGGTGGTGCGCGCCGCGTCCCCGGAGGACCTGCCGCCGTTCCACGGCGTCCCGCTCCCGGTCAAGGACTACCTGGACGTGGCCGGTTGGCCCACGACGTATGGCAGCGCGGGCGCCGATCCGAGACCGGCCGCGGTGTCGTCCCCTGTGGTGCGCCGGTTCACGGAGGCGGGGTTCGTGATGCTCGGCAAGACCACTCTCTCGGAGTTCGGCTCCGTGCCGTTCACCGAGAGCGAGGTTCTCGGCATCACCCGCAACCCGTGGGATCCGGACCGCTCGCCGGGCGGGTCCTCCAGCGGCGCGGGCGCCGCCGTCGCCTCCGGGATGGCGCCGATCGCGCACGCGGGCGACGGCGGCGGCTCGACCCGCGTCCCGGCGTCGTGCAACGGTCTCGTCGGTCTCAAAACCACCCGCGGGCTGATCTCCGACGCGACCGTCATCTGCGAAGGCATGGCCACCGACGGCGTACTCACCCGCACGGTGGCCGACTCCGCCGCCGCCCTGGATGTGCTGGCCCGCCACGATCCCGCCGCGTGGTGGTCACCACCGAGCCCGCGGCGCCCCTTCACCGACGCGCTCACGACAGCCCCGCCCACGGGGCTGCGGATCGGCGTACTCGTCGAACCACCGATCGCCGGGACGAGCGTGGACCCCGCGTGCCTGGCGGCGGTCGACACGACCCTGCGGGCTCTCGAAGCAGCAGGTCACCACGTGGTGGACACACCCCTGCCGCTGCCGCCGACGGACGAGCTGGTGGCGGCGTTCATGACGATCTGGCACGCCGGCGCCGCAGCCGTGCCGCTCGCCGACCCCGACCGCGTCGAGCCGCACAACCGCACCCAGCGCGACGCGGCGCGCGCCGTCGACTCCTGGACCTACGCACAGGCCGCGCAGGCCACCCAGCGCCTGTCGCGGCGCATCGTGGAAGCATTCGTCGACAGTTTCGACCTCCTCGTCACGCCCACCATGACGTGCCTTCCCCCGCCCATCGGCTTCTGGCGTACGGGCAGCGAGGACGACCCGATGGCGCCCATACGCAACGGCTATCCGCTGGTCGTGTTCACCTCGCTGTTCAACGTGACCGGTCAGCCCGCGATCTCACTGCCCCTGCACCATGACGCCACCACCAATCTTCCCGTCGGCGTCCAGCTCGTCGCCGCGCCCTGGCGGGAAGACCTGCTGCTCCAGGTGTCACGCGCGCTCGAACTCGCGCTGCCCTGGGCGGACCGACGGCCCTCCCTCCGCTGATGACACCTCCGAACAGACTCACCGCAGAAGGGAAACACCCGCATGACCGTCACCCCGATCGATCTCTACGCCTCCTTCCTCCACCTCCGGCCGGAAGGCCAGGTGAGCGCCGAGGAGCCGGTCTTCGACCCCACGCGGGACGGCTGGCAGATGATGACCTTTCATGTGGAGACCGATGCCGACGTCCACGGCGACCACTGGGAAGTCCACACCTCCGCCGATGAAGTCGTCTCCTGCCTCACGGGCGCGATACGCCTCTGTTTGCGCCCGCGGCAGCCGGGAGACGAGGAGGAACAGATCAAGCTGACCGCCGGAACAGCGGCCGTCGTACCGCGCGGGCGATGGCACCGCATCGCCCTGGACGCCCCCAGCGACATCATGTCCGTCACCGTGCCACGGGGCAGCCGCCTGGAGAAGCGGACCGGGGCCTGACGGACCCGGGGGTGCCCCGCGGTCGGCAGGCCCTCGCGATCGCGGCGAACGGTGACGGGTTTCCGTGGGCGTCGAGGCCGGGCGGGTGGGTCGGCGCCCACGGTCGGCCGCACGGGCCCGCGCACCTGAGGGGAGTGCGTCGCGGGCGGTGTGCCGTGCCTGCCACTGTCCTCCTCCGCCACGGCCGGGGCACCCCTGCGAGGGACCGATTTCACCTACGCCGGTCAGTGGGTGTGCGCCGGGCGTGGCCTCCGGAGTGGCCCCCGTGACGCGGGACGGTATCGGCCCGTCGGGACTACCGGCGTGCGCTCACACCATCGGGGCACTTCGGGCATACCTCAACAGCGGTGTGGGACAACACCATCAGCGATGACGATGTGGCGGTGAGAGGTCACTGGAGGCGGGGCAATGAGACTGGCATACCGGATCCGCCTGCGGCAGGACCCCCTCGCCTATATCGAGGAGCTGAGCCGCGCCAGTACGGCCGGAGTGATGCCGCTCCCCTGGGGCGGCTGGTGTGTCCGCGACACCGCGCTGGCGCAGAGCCTGCTGCGCGACCCGGAGTACCACACGGGCGGGTCGGTCTTCTTCGGCGGGCTGCTGCCCGAGCGCGGCGCGCAGATGGAGCTGGGCCGCGCCGTACGCGGCCTAATGCGAGCCGGTGTGCCGCGCTACCGCGCCGCACTGCCCGAGGCGGTGACCGCTCTGCCCACGGCCAGTCGGTGGCCGGACGCGGGTACGCGGCTCGTCCACCGCTGCCTTCAGGACGTACTGCTGCACCCCGGCACTCCCGCCAGCATCCACGAGCTGATGCGGCAGGCCGCCCACGAGGGGGTGGCGGTGCGGTCTGCCTACGTGTGGCAGCGGGCCCGTGCCGAACTGGTGCGTGCCAGGCTGGTGGCCGCGGTGACCGAGGAGGCGCACCGCCGCCGCCGACAGCCCGCCCGCGAGCCGCGGGACATGCTGGACGCCGTGCTCGCGGTGTGCCCCCGGGCGCGGGTGCCGGACCGGACCGTGGCCGCCCTGCACCTGATGATGTTCCGGGCGATCATGGCGCCCGTCAGCGCCTCGCTGGCCTGGTCGGTGCTGCTGGCCTGCCTGCACCACACCCGGACCGTGCCCTGGCCCTGGTCCGTCGACCACGTGGTGCGTGAGGCACTGAGGCACCGCCCGGTGCCCTGGATGCTCGGACGCACCCTCCCGCGCGCCGTGGAACTCGGCGGCACCGTCTTCCCGCCCGGCGAGCTGCTCTCCGTCTGCCCGTACCTGCTGCACCACGACGAACGCCACTGGGACGACCCCGACAGCTTCCGGCCCGGACGCTGGGCCGAGAGCGGCGGCCACGGCCCCTACGTCCCCTTCGGAACAGGACCGTTCAGCTGCGCCGGGGCGGCAGTGGCACACACGCTGCTCACCGAGTCGCTCACCGCACTCACCCAGCACGCCCGCCTGGCCGTCACCGGCGCCGACACCCGTGCCGTCATGTCCGAGGGCAACGTCCCCCGGCCGTTCACCCTGCACCGCACCCCGGCCCCGCCCGCCCACCCGACGGGAAGGAGGTGATCAGCCATGGCAGCCACGATGCGACGCATCTTCACCAACAAGCCGGCCCGACGCTGGTACTGGTACTGACGGCCAGAGCACCACCGGTCCGGACACCCCTCGGGGTCCGGACCGCCCAGCGGCGCGAGAGCACCGCACCACGCGCGCCCGGCGGTCTGCTCACGTGCCCGGCGGTCTCCTCGCGGCGACCTCCGCTCGCCCCGCGGGCACCCCGTCGGATCAGGAACGGCAGTGCCGCCGGTAGCGGCTCCCATGACCGACCAGTAGGGCGCCCGGCCCGGTGTCAGGGCGCGGTGAGGGCGAGTACGACGTTGTGGCCGCCGAAGCCGAAGGAGTGGCTGACGGCGGCACGGACATCCTGGTGTCGAGGCTGCTTGGTGACGCAGTCGATGTCGAACTTCGGGTCGGGTGCCACGAGGTTGGCGACCGGAGGGACCAGACGGTGCTGGATGGTCAGGACGGTCAGGGCCGCCTCGATCGCACCGGCCGCCCCCAGAGTGTGGCCGAGCACGCCTTTGGGCGCGGTGACGCTCGGGCGGTGCGGCAGTACTCGGGCGATCAGTCCTGCTTCGGTGGCGTCATTGAGAGGGGTCGATGTGCCGTGAGCGTTCACGTGGTCGACGTCTTGGGGGGCCAGCCCGGCTTGGTCGAGTGCGCTGCGCAGGGCTGCTTCCGCGCCGGTGGCTCCGGGCGCCGGTGCGGTGGGGTGGCAGGCGTCGGAGGTGCTGCCGCAACCGGCCAGCAGAGCGCGAGGTCGGGCCCCGCGCGCGGCGGCGTCCTCCGCGCGTTCGAGAATCAGCACTCCGGCGCCTTCGGCCATGACGAAGCCGTCGCGGTCGGGTGCGAAGGGGCGGGATGCCCTGTCCGTTCCCTCTCTTCCCTCTCTGCCGGGTGCCAGGGCGCCCATGCGCTGGAACCCGGTCGTTGTCACGCGGCTGACCGCGGCTTCCGTGCCGCCCGCCACGGCGATGTCACAACTTCCGGCGGCGAGCAGGTCCCGGGCGACGGCCAGGGCTGTCGCGCCGGAAGCGCACGCGGTCGCGGGCGCGAGGCTGGCGCCGCGGGCATGCAGGTCGATGGAGACCTCACCGGCCGCCAGATTGGGCAGGATCATCGGGATGGCGAGGGGGGAGACCATGTCGGGGCCCTGGCGTTCCAGGCGCTGGTGCTGTTCCTCCCACTTCGCGGTGCCGCCCATGCCGCAGCCGATGATGACCGCGACGCGGGCGCCGTCCCAGGTGCTGGGGTCGAGGCGGGCGTCGTGAACGGCTTCGCGGGCCGCCAGGAGGGCGAGTTTCGCGGCCCGGCCCATACGCCACGCCTTGCGCCCGAGGCTGTGGTCCAGGACCTCTTCCGGTGCCGGTACGCGGCAGGAGAAGTCGACCGGCAGACCTGCCAGTTGATTATCGGGTGCGGCGGTGCCGCGGCCCTCGCAGACCGTTGTCCAGGTGGCGTCGGCCCCCATTCCGCCGGGGCTGATGAGGCCCAGGCCGGTGACGGCGATCCGTGGCGGCTTCACCGGGCCGCCGTCGGCTCGGTGAGGAGGGAGTGGAGATGCTCGGCGACTGCGGCAAGCGTGGTGTCACCGGTGGCGTGTTCGCTCTGGATCTTCACCCCGAGGCGTTCTTCGAGGACGAGCGCGAATTCCGCGAGCGCCAGGGAGTCCATGTCCAGTTGCCGCAGCGTGGTGTGCGGATGCAGTTCGTCCTCCGGGATGCGGAAGGTGGCGGTCAGTGCGGAGCGGACGGTCTCGTATGTGTCACTCATGGGGTGGAGCCTCCTGTCGTTGTGCGTTGTGCGTTGTGCGTTGTGCGTTGTGCGTTGCGCTGTGCGCGGTGCGCCTCTGTGGTGTGTGAGGTCCGTGGGGGAGGGGGCCGGGGCGTGCCCGGTGTGGTCTCACCACCGGAGGAGGACGAGTCCGGCGGAGGCTCCGCTGGCGAGTCCGAACAGTGCCACGAGGTGACCGCGGCGCAACCGGCCGAGCTCCGCGGCTTCGGCGAGTTGGAGCGGCAGGCTCGCGGTGGCGCAGTTGCCGTAGCGGGGGAAGATCGGGACGACCTTCTCGGGCGAGACTCCGAGCGCCTGGCAGATGGAGTGGGTGAAGGCGACGGACGGCTGGTGGACGCAGATGAGATCGATGTCGTCGATCGTGCGGTCCATGGCGAGCAGCGCCTGCGGTACGGCGGCTTCCATACCGGCGAAGGAGGCGGCAAGGGCCGCGGAGTTGAAGTGGACGGCAAGAGTGCCCAAGGTGGGCGTCATATAGGGATTGCTCACGGTGGCGGTGGGCCAGCCCGCGGAGTTGGCCGTGAAGGCACAGCCCAGGATTCCGGGTTCATCACTTGCCTGGAGCACCAGAGCCGCGCCCAGATCGCCGAGAGCCAGGGCGGGCAGCAGCAGGGCGAGCTCGGCGCGGTCACCTACCGGCAGGTCGGACAGGACGCTGCCGCGTTCCCCCGTGACGATCATGACGCGTGAGTATTGGCCGGCGCGGATGAGGGCGTCGGCGACTTCCATGGCGTTGAGCACCGCGTTGCACGCGTTCTTCACGTCCAGAACGGGTGCGGTGACGCCCAGCTTGTGGGCCACGATGTGGGCGGTGGCCGGTTCCTCCACGTCCCCGCTGGTGGCGGCGAAAATCAGCAGGTCGATGGCGCCGGGGGCCAGTTCGGTTTCGTCGAGGGCGCGCTGTCCGGCCGCGGCGGCGAGGTCGGAGGGCCAGGTGCCCGCGGGTGCGACCCGGCGCTCTTCGAACCCGTACATCTGCTCCAGAAGGCCGGGCAGCAGCCGTACGCCGGGGTTCCGGGCGCGCAGGGCGGTCTCGATGTCGCTGCCGGTCTGCCGCTCAGCGGGTGCGTGCACGGCGACATGAGTGAGGGAGCTGTGTCGCGTCATCGCTGACCTGGGCGGATGGTCAAGGCCGAGCTCCTTGCTTCGGATAGGGAGAGGGGCGCAGGAATGGTGACACATAGGCAAAAGTGTCGTAAACGCACACTCGTCAGCTTATGCGACATAGTTATGAGAAACGGTCATATGTTCTGCAAGGGCGTCGGCATGTCTGCACTCACCTCCCCCCTTGCAACCAGAGGCCCCGCACCCCGGCCCCCGTGTCCCGCTACCGAGGGAGAGTCCGATGAAGAGCGTCGTCGTCACCGGTGCCACCAGCGGCATCGGCAGGGCCACCGCCCTGGACCTGGCCGCGCATGGCTATCAGGTCATCGCCACAGCCCGTAGCACCGGCCAGGCGGACAAGCTCCTCGCCGCCGCGGCCGAGCGCGGACACTCGCTGCGCACGGTGCTGTTGGACGTGACCGAGGCGAGTTCCTGCACGCGAGCCGCCGCCGAGGTCGAGGAGCAGACCGGCGGCGGCCCCTGGGCGCTGGTGAACAACGCAGGCCTCGCCCACGCCGGGGCGTTCGAGGACGTCAGCGAAGAGGCGGCGCGCGCCGTCCTGGAGGTGAACGTGCTGGGCGCCGCCCGTATGGCACGCCTGGTGCTGCCCGCCATACGCCGCCGGGGCGGCGGCCGCATCGTCAACATGAGCTCCGTGGGCGGTCTGCTCACGTTGCCCTTCAACGGGTGGTACTGCGCGAGCAAACACGCACTCGAAGCCCTCACTGACGCGCTTCGCATGGAGACGGCCGCCGACGGGGTGCGCTGCACCCTCATCGAACCCGGGTTCATCGACACTCCCATGCTGGAGACAGGACTCGCCGACATGCCGACCGACTCCCGCTACGCCGAGAGCTACCGCACGGCGCGCCGCCTCATCACAGCGGCCTCCCCGACCGCTCCCGAGGCCGTGGCGCGCACCGTGCGCCGGGCCCTCACCGCGCGCACACCGCGACGCCGCTACCGAGTGGGCCGGACCACCACGCTCACCCCCTTCATCCGCGTCCTCCCTCAAGGCCTCGTGGATCACATGGCGTGCCGGGCTCTCGGGCTGGCCGCCGCCCAGGACCCGCGATGAGCCCACCCCACGTGCGGTGGCGTTGACCCGCCCCTGTCCACAGACGCGTACGGCCGCGGTGGCGCGAAGGAGTTGAACACAGTGGGTCGCGACGATGCGTAGCTCCCGGTTCCGCGGTCAGTGGGCGGTGCTGGTGACGGCCGCCGTGCTCGCGGCCGTCTGCGGCTGGTTCGGGTCCTCAGTGGAGGACCGGTTGTCCCCGGGCGGTATCGTGCCTTCGGCGACCGAAGCGGCCCGCGCCGACCGGGCCCTCCAGGAGGGATTCGCCGCCGCACCACCTCATCTCGTGCTCGTCGCCCGCACCATGGGCGTCACCCACTCGGTGGCAGACCCGGCCGCGGTGGCTCAGGGACAACAACTGGTGCGGCGGCTCACCGCTGACCGGTCGGTCGCGCGGGTGGTGTCCTACTGGCAGAACAGAACCCCACAACTGCGCTCGGCGGACGGGCGCAGCGCCCTGGTCCTCGTGCGACTGCGCGGGCCGGAGCAGGAGGCGACTCGGGCCGCGGAGCGGCTGGTGCCGCGGTGGGCCGGGCGCCACGGCCCGCTGGAGGTGCAGATCAGCGGAGAGGCCGCCTCGCGTGCGGAGGCGGCACGGCTGGCCAAGCGGGACCAGATCCGCGCGGAAGCGCTGGCCCTGCCGCTGACCGCGCTGCTGCTGCTCATGGCGTTCGGCTCAGCGACGGCCGCCCTGGCGCCCGTCGTCGTCGGCATCCTCGCCATGCTCGGCGCCCTGGCCGCCCTGCGGCTGCTCACCCTCGTCACCGAGGTGTCGGTGAGCGCCTCCAACATCTCCTCCGCGCTGGGTTTCGCCCTTGCCGTCGACTACAGCCTCTTCCTGCTCGCCCGCTTCCAGGAGGAACGAGCGGCCGGGGCCGGGGTGGACGCCGCGCTGCGCACGGCGATGCGGACCGCGGGCCGGGCGGTGCTGTTCTCCGCGGGCACGGTCATCCTGTCGCTTGCCTCGCTGCTGATCTTCCCGCACACCATCCTGCGCTCGATCGCCTACGGCGGGATCGCGGTCACCACGTGCGCCGCCCTGGTGAGCCTGCTCGTCATCCCCGCGCTCCTGCGTGTCCTGGGACACCGCGTCGGCGGACGCGGCAGCTGGGCGCGCCGACACCCGCGAGCCCGGCCCGACCGGCCCGACCGGCTCGGCGGATGGGGGCGGGCGGCCAAGGCGGCCCAACGGAGGCCGCGCCTGGTGGCCGTGGCCGTCACCGTGGTGCTGCTGATGCTCGCCGCTCCCCTCACCCGCCTCCAGATCGGTCTCTTCGACGACCGCGTCCAACCCGCCTCCTCCACCGTCGCCAAGGCCGGATCGCAGTTGCGTGCGGACTACCGGACCGGTGCCGTGGTCACTCCCACGACCCTGGTGCTGCCGCGCTTCGAACTGCCACGGCGGAGCGCCGCTCTCGACACCTACGCCCGGCTGGTCTCCCGGCAGCAGGGTGTGGAGCGGGTGCGGACAGCCACCGGCTCCTACACCCGTGGCAGCCGTACGCCGCTGAACCCCACCGAGGCCGCCGCCTTCGCCTCCCCTCGCGGCGTGTATCTCGCCGTGGCCACCCCGGACGAGCCGTACTCCACCGCCAACCGCGACCTCGCCCAGAGACTGCGACGCCTGCCCGCCCCCGGTCCGGGCCTCCTCGTCGGCGGCCCCGGCGCCGTCCTGCACGACGTGCAGCACGCCCTCGCCACCCGCCTGCCCTGGTGCCTGCTCCTGGCGGGCGCCGCACTCCTCACCCTCGCCCTGGTCCTGACCCGACGGCCGGTCATGGCCCTCAAGGCGCTGTTGCTCAACACGCTGAGTCTGACGGCCAGCTTCGGCGCCCTGGTGTTCGTCTTCCAAGAAGGCCACCTGGCAGGACTGGTGGGCGCATCCCCCACCACCGGCAGCACGGACGTACTGATGCCCGCACTCATCTACGGCATCGCCTTCGGCCTGTCCATGGACTACGAAATCCTCCTGCTGTCCCGCATCTGCGAGGAGTACGAACGCGGCCCCGACGCCGACACCGCCGTGGTACGTGGCCTGGACCGCACCGCACGGCTGTTCACCTGGGCCGCGCTGACGTTGGCCGTCGTCATGGCCACACTGGCCACGTCCGATCTGGTCATGCTGAAGATCGTCGGCGTCGGTCTCGCCCTGGCGGTCCTGCTCGACGCCACTGTCGTACGCGGCCTGCTCGCCCCCGCTCTGCTGGCGCTGGCCGGGCGCGCCACCTGGTGGAGTCCCTGGCCCCGCTCGCCGGCCCGCACCGAGATCCCCGCACCGCAAGCACCAGCCCTCGCCGGTTCGACCGGCCCCCACCCCTCAAGGAGCACTCCGCGATGACCGATCAGGCCCAGCGGCCCTCCCGTAGCCCGCACACCGTCGCTCAGCGACTGCTCAACGCCTCGGCAGCGAACGCCCTGGACCCCCATACCGACATCGACTGGAGCGCCCCCCTGCTCAAGGACGCCTTCTTCTGGCCGCCCGAGCGCCTCGCGCTCTACGGCACCCCGCTCTGGGACCGCCTGGACCACCAGCAGCGTGTCGCGCTCTCGCGGCATGAGGTAGCGCATATGGCGCAGATGGGGCACTGGTTCGAGCTGGCCATCATCCGCATGCTCGCCCGGTACCTGATGTCCCGCCGCGTCCTGGACGTCCGGGCCTACTACGCGCTCACCGAGATGGCCGACGAAACCCGGCACATCACCATGTTCGGCCGACTGCTGAGCAGACTCGGCTGCCCGAACCGTCCCGTCCCCGCCCGCATCCGGCTGCCGCACCCGGTGGCGGCAGCCGCCTTCCAGGACATCACCACCTTCACCAGCACTCTGGTCGTCGAAGAAGTACTGGACCGGTTCCAACGCGAGGCGGCCCAGGACGAACGTATCCAACCCCTGGTGCGGTCGGTGTGCCGCCTGCACGTCAGCGAAGAGGCCCGTCACGTCAGCTTCGCCCGCACCGAACTGCGCGAAGCCGTCGCCCACGCCTCCCGMGGCCACCTGGCCTTCCACCGCACCTTGACCGCTCTGGTCGCTTCCCACACCGTGCCCGCGCTGCTGCGCCCCGACCGCTACGGCGACATCGGCATCGCCCCCGCCCTCGCCCGCCGCCAGGTACGCGCCAACCCCCATCACCACGCCACCGTGCTCTGGTCCGGAGAGAAGCTGATCTCCTTCCTCCTCGATGCGGACCTCATCCGCCGCCCGCAGCACCACCTGTGGCGTCGATGCGGACTCATGGCCAGTACTCGCCAATGAGCCCGAAGGGAGGCCAAAGGGAGGCCGAAGGGGAGCCACCGGCGGTTGTCGGGCCCTCAGGACCGGGCAGGCGCCGGGGCCTTCGCCACGCGTCCTCGTGCCGGGCTGAAGGGACTCCACCAGTTGCGGTCGCCGAGCGCGGCCATGGCGGCGGGAACCAGAACACCGCGTACCACAACAGCGTCGAGCAGGACCGTGATGGCGATCCCCACACCGATGACCTTCAAAGAGGTGACACCGGTAGCGGCGAGAGCGAGTGCGGGGATGGCCACGGACACCGCGGCCGAGGTCATCAAGCGGCCGGTGTGCGAGATGCCTTCCTCGATCGATGCCTGATTGTCGCCGGTTCGGTCGTAGTGCTCCTTGATGCGTCCGAGGAGGAAGACCTCGTAATCCAGCGAGATGGCCAAGGTCAGGGCCAGCACGAAGAGAGTGACCGAACAGTCCAGGCTCCCGGTCAACGTGAAGTGGCCCAAGAGGACGTGGCCGTGGCCTGCCTGGAAGACGGTGACGAGCGCACCCAGCGTGGCGGCCATGGTCACGACGCCGACGACCAGCGCTTTGGCCGGTGCGACGACACTGCGGGTGTACAGCGCCAGCAGCGTGCCGAGGACGGCCGCCATGAGGAGACCGGCACGGGGCAGAGTCCGGCGGACAGCCTGCTCGGTGTCAACGATCTCCGCGGCGCGTCCCCCGACGTGCACCGGGCCGGGCGAGGCGGTGGCGCGCAGGGCCCGTACCAGTGACGCCGCGTCCGCGGAGCCGGGAGCCGCGTCACTGGCCACCACCAGAGCGGTCCTCGATGGTTCGGCATCCGCTGGGAGAACGCTGCGCACATGCGGCAAGGAGCCGATCTTCGCTCGGTAGGCGGTGAGATCCTCCTGCTCGCTGTGCACGATGACGGTGAGCAGGCGCTCGGGCGCGAAGGCGAAGTCGTGCCGCTGCCGCGCACCGGCCTGCGCGGCCGCCGCGCTCGCGGGCAGTTCCCGGTCATCGAGTGCGCCCAGGTGCAGACGGAGGGCGGGCGCGGCGACGGCTGCCAGGAGGAGCAGTGCGGCGATGCCCGACGAGAGGGGGCGGGTGCTCGCCCGGCGCGCGATGGCCCGCCAGGCCCGGCTCGGCTGGCCCAGGTGGTGGCGCCGCCAGCGGCGCAGCGGGTCGAGGCGGTTCGCGTGCGCTCCGGCCAGGATCAGGCATGCGGGCAGGAGGGTCCAGGCGGCCAGTGCGGACAGGAGCGCCACGGTGGCCACGGCGAGGGCCAGGGCGCGCAGCAGGGGGATGGGGATGAGGAGAACGGCCGTCAGCGCGGCGGTGACCGCGGCTGCGGAGAAGACGACGGTTCGGCCGCTGGTGCGCAGGGCGAGGGAGAGTGCTTCCGTGCGGCAGCCGTGCCGGGCGAGATGCTCCTGGTAGCGGGCGAGGATGAAGAGGGTGTAGTCGACGGCAAGGGCGAAACCCACGGCGCTGGCGGCGTTGACCGCGAACTGGGAGATGTGGGTGTGCTGTGCCACCAGTCCGAGGACGGGCAGGGCGCAGAGCACGGAGAAGGCGGCCACGAGCACGGGCAGGAGCGCGTGGACGAGGGAGCCGTACATGAAGATGAGCAGCAGCCCGATGGCCGGGGCCGCCATGAGTTCGGTGCGCCAGAGGTCCGCCGCCGCCCGGCGGTCGATGGCCGCGGTGGTCGAGGCCGTGCCGCTCGCTTGGACCTGGAGGCCGGGCTGTGCGTCGTGGACCTTGGCGACCAGGCGTTCGGCGCTGCGCGCGCGTTCGCGTGGCGCCCCGCGCAGTTGCGCCTGGACCATGGCGGTCGTGCCGTCGGAGGAGAGCAGCGACGGGGGAGCGTCCGGCAGCGGCGCTCTCGTCCTGACGACATCCGGGCTGCCCGCCACCAGGCGGGCCAGCGCGGCCAGGCGCCGCCGCACCGAGGGATGGCCGATGCGCCGCCCGTCCGGATCCGACACGAGGAGGACCAGGTCGGGACGGGGGAGGCCCATGCGGTCGGCTTCGCGTTGGGCGTGAGCGGCGGGTGTGCCCAGAGCGAGGGTGCCCTCGCTGGTGAAGCGGTCGGCGGCCGGTGCTGCCTGCCACCCGGCCAGGGCCGCCGCCACGACGGCGAGCAGCAAGGTCACCGTGGCGGCGGCCCGGCTCGTGAACAGGAGCCTCACGCGGGCATGCTGTTCGTGGACGGCATGCCGCCGCGGCCCGGCCGGGGACGGTGGGGATGCCTTGTCATGGCAGGTCCAGGCGTACGGGGTACTGCCGGAGCCAGGTGTCGAGATCGAGGACGAGTTCCGCGGCGTAGCGCATGTCCTTGGCGTCGGTGCCGGGGGCGAGGGCTTCCTTGATGGCGACGGTGTCCAGCAAGGGGTGGACGGGCGCGGTGTAGTCGTCCGCGATGTCGGCGAGGGCGGCGCGCAGCGTGGCGGTGTACTGAGGGTCCTGGATGGTGGGGTAGGGGTTCTTGGGGCGGGTGCGCACGGCGTCGGGCAGCAGGTCGCCGACGGCGGCACGCAGCAGGCTCTTCTCCTGGCCGTCGAAGGTCTGCATGCTCCACGGAGTGTTGAAGACGTACTGGATGAGCCGGTGGTCGCAGAAGGGGACGCGCACTTCGAGACCGGTGGCCATGCTCATGCGGTCCTTGCGGTCCAGGAGCATCGGCAGATAGCGGGTCAGATGCAGGTGGATGGCCTCGCGCATCCGGCGTTCGACAGGGTCGGCGTGCGGCAGGTGCGGTACGTCGGCCAGGGCCTGGCGGTAGCTGTCGTGCCGGTAGGCGGGCAGGTCCAGGGCGCGGACGAGGTCGCGGTCGAGCAGCCGTGTGGCCATGGGCGCGTCGCCGAACCCGGCCTGGGCGTAGACGTCGATGGCCGCGCACCAGGGGAAGGCGTCGGCCCTGACCGTCTGCGGGTCGTGGAACCAGAAGTAGCCGCCGAACAGTTCGTCCGCTCCCTCGCCGGACAGGGCGACGGTGAGGTGCCTGCGTACGGCTCGGAACAGCAGGAGGGCGGAGATGTCGAAGTCGCCCAGTCCGGAGGGCAGGTCGCGGGCACCGAGTGCGGCGCGTCGGTTGGCGGCGTTCATCAGCCCGTCGGCCGCGACGGTGATATCCGTGTGGTCCGTCTCGGCGTGCTGGGCCATGGCCTGGACGAACGGCTCGTCGCAGTCGACGTGCATGATGGTGGGGGTGAAGTTGCGGGCCTGATCGTCGAAGGCGACGGAGAAGGACCGCAGCGGGGTGGGGTTGCGGCGGGCGGCAAGTGCGGTGATCGCGCTGGAGTCCAGGCCACCGGAGAGCAGGGCGCCCAGGGGCACGTCGGCCTCGCTCTGCTGGGTGACGGCGTCTTCCAGCAGGCCACGGACCGTGGCGATGGTGGTGTCAAGGCCGTCGGTGTGCTCGTGTGCGTCAAGTGCCCAGTAGCGGCTGGTACGCACGCCGCTACGGCTGACGGTGGTGATGTGGCCGGGACGCACTTCGTGCATGCCGGTGTAGACCGCGTGGCCGGGGGTTCCGGCGAGGGACAGCAGTTCACGCAGCCCGTCGGTGCCGACGGCCGGGGCGACGTCGGGGTGGGCCAGCAGGGCCTTGGGCTCCGAGGCGAACAGCAGTGAGGTGCCCGCCCGGAAGTAGTACAGGGGCTTGATGCCGACCCGGTCGCGGACCAGCAGCAGTTCCTGGGTGCGCGCGTCCCACACGGCCATCGCGAACATGCCATCCAGGCGGGCGGCGAAGGCCGGACCCCACTCCAGGTAGGCGTGCAGGACGACCTCGGTGTCGCTGGCGGTGCGGAAGCGGTGGCCACGGGCGTCGAGTTCGTGGCGCAGTGCGCGGTAGTTGTAGATCTCACCGCTGAAGGTGAGGACGGCCAGGGTCCGTCCGCCGTCGGTGACGGCCATGGGCTGGGCGCCCCCGGGCAGATCGATCACAGCCAGGCGGCGGTGCCCCAACGCCGCGTGGCGGCCGACCCACTGGCCAGCGGCGTCCGGGCCCCGCGCGCTCAGAGTCTGCGTCATCGAGGTCAGAGCGGCACGCCGGGCCGGGCCGGTCAGGTCCTTGTCGTACTCGATCCAGCCAGTGATTCCGCACATGATCTCTCCTGGTACGTGACGGACGGGTCAGGCGCGGGTGAACAGGAGCGCGGCGTTCTGTCCGCCGAAGCCGAAGGAGTTGCTCAGCACGGCCTCCACCCGGCGCGGCCGGGGCACAGCGGCGACGATGTCCAGATCGATGCGCGGGTCCGGGCGGGAGAAGTTCGCCACCGGAGGGATGAGTTGATGCTGGAGCGTCAGGACGCTGCAAGCGGCCTCGATGGCCCCGGCCGCCCCGATCCCGTGGCCCAAGGAGCCCTTGTTGGCGGTGACCGGCGGCGGGCGGTCGAAGACACGGCTCAAGGTGGCGGCCTCGTACAGGTCGTTGAAGTCGGTGGAGGATCCGTGGGCGTTGATATGGCCGACGTCGTCGTGGCGCAGGCCCGCCTCGTGCAACGCGGCGCCGATGGCAGCCGTGGCGCCCTTGCCCTCGGGGTCGGGGGTGGTGGGGTGGTGGGCGTCGGCGGAGGCGCCGTAACCGGACAGCCACGCCCGGACGTTCGCCTTGCGGGACCGCGCGTGCGCGGCTCTCTCCAGCACCATGACCGCCGCGCCCTCGCCGAGCACGAATCCGTCCCGCTCCGCGTCGAAGGGCCGCGACGCCAAGGCGGGGTCCTGGCACCGCCGCGAGAGCACCGACATGCGGGAGAAGCACAGGGCGACCATTTCCGAGGCCCGGGGAGACTCGGCCCCGCCGGCCAGGACGACGTCGCAGCGATCGGCGGCCAGCAGGTCCTTGGCCACCCCCAGCGCGGTGGCGCCCGAGGCGCAGGCGGTGGAGACGACCAGGTTCGGGCCGGTCACACCCAGATCCAGCGCGATCTCCCCGGCCGCCATGTTGGGGATGGAACGCGGCAGGGACAGCGGCGAGATGGCCCGCAGCCTGCCCTGGAGCAGCTTCTCCGTCTCCCCGGGCCAGTGCTCCATACTGGCGGCGCCGACCCCCAGCACCACACCGACCCGCTGCTGGTCGAAGCGTCCGGGTGCCAGGCAGGCGTCGGTGAGGGCCATCCGGGCCGCGACCACCGCCAGCTGGATGAAGCGGTTGGTGCGCCAGGCGATCGACTTCACCCCTGCGGGATCGAAGCCGGGGACCTGGCAGGAGAAGTCGACCGGCATGCCCCGCAGCGCGGGATCGGATGTCGCGGTGGACCTGCCCTGGCACAGGCAGTCCCACATCGCCGCGGCCCCCGTGCCCGCGGGCGTCAGCAGGCCCATCCCGGTCACGGCGACAGACTCGCTCATGCCGGTTCTCCGGCGGGCTGGGAGGCCTTGCGCTCGGCGGGCAGGACCTGTTCGAGGACGGCGCAGATGTCGGCGAGGGTGGAAGTGGTGCCGAGCCGGTCTTCGAGCGTCGCCATGAGTTCCACGTCGTAGGCGTCCTCGTAGCGGGTGATCAGTTCCAGGAGCGCCAGGGAGTCCAGGCCCAGGTCCTCCATGGTCGCCTGCTCGGTGGCCGCGTCACGATCGACGTTGAAGGACTCCACCAGTTCGTTGATCAGGTGCGGGAAGAGGCTGTTCATGTGGGTTCCCTTACTTACTCGGCGGGTGCGGGGCAGGCGGGCGCGGCAAGGAGAGGCGCGCCCGCCGAGGAGGTCGCTGGAGCGGACTCGTGGTGGGGCGGCCAGGTGACCGGCAGACTGCGCAGGCCCCGGACGACGACGTTGTTCTGGTAGAGACGGGGCTGCCGCGTGAGCTGTGGCGGGCGGTCCGCCAGGACGGTCAGGGCGTGCTGAGCGGTCAGGCGGGCCAGGGCCGCGCCGAGGCAGAAGTGGGCACCCGCTCCGAAAGCGAGATGCCGGGCCGCGGCCGGGCCGGAGGCCAGATGGCGCTCGGGCCGGAAGGCGTCGGGTTCGTCGTAGACGGCCGGGTCCCGGTTCGCGGCTGCCAGCAGGGGCAGCACGATCGTGCCGCGTGCCACCTTCACCCCCTCCACGACCGTGTCGCGCACCGCGGCCCGGGGCGCGACCTGCGCGGGGGAGTGCAACCGCAGGACCTCCTCCACGACCGCGTCGATCCGCCCCGGGTCCCGCGCCAGGGCCCAGCCTCGTCCGCAGGGGGCACCGCTCACTTCCGCCAGCGTGTGGGAGAGCAGGCTGACCGTGGTGTCATACCCGGCGCTCAGCAGCAGGCTGAAGGTGGTGATGACTTCACGGATGTCTCTCGTGCCATCCTCCGGCCCCTCCAGCAGAGCGTTCAGAGAACTGTCCCGCGCCGTGCCGTCCCAGGCTTTGATCCGCTGGTGGAAGTAGTGCATGAAGCGGAAGCGTGCCTGGGCGATGGCGCGGTCGTCGGTGGAACGGGCGGGTTGGTCCAGTCCCTGTACGACCAGCCGGGCGTCACGGTGGAAGGCCGTGCGGTGCTCGTGCGCCACCCCCAGGACATCGCTGATGACCGACATCGCCAGGGGCTCGGCGAAATCCGGCACGAAGTCGCCGGGACCCTGCGGGCACTGCCGCAGCAGAGCGTTGCTGTGGGCCGAGACGCTCTCGGCGAGGCCGTGGACACGACGGGTGCTGAAATGCCGCGCGATCCGGCTGCGCAGCCGGGTATGGCCGGGAGGGTCCAGCTGGAGGAGGGACCGTGCGCGCAGACCCAGCAGAGTCATCTCATACAGTTCACCGGCTCCCTGGCCGAAGGCCCCGTCACGCAGGACGTGCGAGCAGGCGTGATGTCCCAGCACCGCCACGGCTCCACTGGGCAGGACATGCACGGGCCGCTCCCGCACCGCAGGCGTAAGGCACTGGTAGGGGTCAGCCAGAAAGGCGGGGTCCTCAAGACGCATGCCCAGAAAGCACGTCAGTTCCTCCACCGCCTGACGGATCGGCTCACCCTCGCGTGCAGCCACGTGCGCCCCTTCTGTGTGTGGATACCGGCGCAATGTTCCGCCGATAGCGGTTAGCTTGTTCGTTGTTCGTTACGACATTTTGTGCGGCAACCCCAGGGACCTAATCCGTGAATACCTTCAGGCACAGCGCGATCATTCGATGGTCCGATCTCAACGCTTTGGGCATCGTGAGCGACGCGGCCATCGCTTCTTATATCGAAGAAACACGCGCCGCGCTGGTCCGGAAGGTCGCGAGTACGGACGGCGTGTCGGCCTCAGGGCGCTCACTCGTCTGCCTCACGGTTCGCCAGTGCATTGACTACTTGACGCCTGTGGCGTGGCAGGAGTCGCCCCTGGAGACTTCCCTGCACGTCACGCGCATCCGGTCGGCCGCTGTAGAACTGATGGTGCATGTGGGTGGTGCGGAACGCCCCTCGGCCAGGGCCACTGTGCTGTCAGTGTGCTGGGACACCACGCGCAATCGTCCCCGAACGCTCAGCACTGCTCAAAGGGACATGCTCACGGAGTATCTACAGCCTCCGACCGTCCAGGCCGATCCAAGTGGAGAGCCGGTGGACGGCTCCGGCCCGGCTCATCACAGCACAGGGAATGGACGGACCCGCTAGTCGTTCACGCAAGGATTGCCGAAAGCCGGGTTGAGCAGCCCGATGACGTTGGTGCTGCCGCCACAGATCTGCACCGGGATGTGTACCGGAATCTGTGTCAAACCAGCCGAGAGGACGCCCGGCGAGGCCCCTGTCTGGCCCTGAGCACCGGCATCAGCGGCAGCCGTGCCCGCGGCGCCGAAGGCGGCCGCACATGCGACGGCAGCGGTGATGCCGGAATTAATGGCGAACTTCATAAAAGCTCCTTTACGGACGACATCCCCGCCCCGCGGCAAGGATCAGATCTGCCAACGTGGATCTCGCTCAAGAAGTAACGCGGTGTCGCTCAGTCAGGCGATCTGCCCATTGCCGCCCATAGCGGCAGCAGTATTGCCGTATGTGCCGTCGGTTGACCGACCATAATGGTTGTGGCGGCAGGAATAACGATTCAGCACATCGCGGCACATCGCAGCTCCTGATTGCCATCGCGCCCGCGCGCTGCGCCTGACCAGCCCCTCCGAGCCGGTGTGCCACGCCGGAGCCTGCCGGTGGACAACACAGACCGGAGCCTGCCGACGGACAATACAGAACTGATACACGGGCGAGGTACGGTCACACTCCCGCGGCCCTGTCGTACGACGTCTCCGGCACAAGGCGGGCGGCAGGCCGCCGGGGCTGCGTGCCGCACAGTCGCAACAGGTTGGAAGAGATGCCCATCTCCATTCTTCTTGTCGAGGACGACGAGATCATCCGGAAGTCGGTCGCGATGGCGCTTGAGCGCTACGGCTACCACGTCACCGTGGCGGAGGACGGGCTGCGGGGACTGGAGCGGTTCCGTGAGCGGCAATACGACGTATTGCTGCTGGATGTGATGCTGCCGGGGCTCGACGGCATCGGGCTGTGCCGACGGATCAGGGAATGCAGCATGGCCCCGATCCTCATGATGTCGGCGCGCGGTGACGCGCTGGATGTCGTGTCAGGGCTGGAGGCCGGTGCCGATGACTATGTCGTCAAGCCGGTGGACACCTCCGTCCTCGTGGCCCGGATCCGCTCACTGCTGCGCCGCGCGACGTTCACCCCGATGACGGACGCAAGCGGAACGAGGGCGCCGTCGACGGAGACCCCGCCGCCCGGGAACCCTGCGGCGGCCGTGGCACCGGCCATACCGGAGGAGCCGGACGGCACCGAGCACCGTCTGCTCGTCTTCGGCGACCTGAGCATCGACACCGGCGGCCTGGAGGTGTCGCGGGCGGGCAGACCGGTCACGCTGGCGCCCACCGAATTGCGCCTCCTGCTGGAGTTCGCGGCCCAACCCGGCATCGTCCTCGGACGGCGGACCCTGCTGCACAACGTATGGGACTACGGCTGGACCGGCGACAGCCGCGTGGTGGACCTGTGCGTGCAGCGCCTGCGCAAGAAGATCGGAGCGGAGCGGATCGAGACGGTCCGCGGCTTCGGCTACAAGCTGCGGCGCTGACATGAGGAGCACTCTCGCGTCCCTGCTCAACTGGCGCTCTCTGCGCTGGAAGAACGTTCTGCTGGTGGCCGTCGCATGCTGTTCCATCGCCCTGACCGTCGGCCTGCTGGTGCACCGCAGCACCTATGAGCGGTCCATGAACGACGGCGCGGCCCGGGCCTACTCCGCCCTGGACGACGCGCTGGCACCGGGCAGTGACAGCGGCGACCACCTCCAACGCGATCCCGCGCTGATGCCACCCGACCTGGTGCGCACCGTCAAAGAGCGCGGTGAGGGCGCCGTGTACGACGAGAACGAGCCCTACGCGCCGCGCATGTGGGCCGCGAAGCGGCTCGATGCCGGGGGTGTCGCGGCGTTCTCGGTCGACATGGTCCCCGACCAGCTCAGCCGTCGCGCCCTGGACCGCCACATGTGGAAGTACTCGCTGATCGCCCTGGCCGTGATCATCCCGCTCTCCGCCCTCGCCGCGGAACTTCCGCACCGGCGGCTGCGCCGGGTGGCCGGGACCGCGCGACGTATCACCTCCGGTGACCTCTCCGCCAGGACCAGCACGGGCGACCGGGCGGGCGACGAGATCGCCGAGATCTCCGCCACCGTCGATTCCATGGCCGACAGCCTGCAAGGGCGGCTGCAGAACGAACAGCGCTTCACCGCTGACGTCGCCCACGAACTGCGTACGCCGCTGATGGGCCTGGTCACCGCCACCGGCCTCCTGCCGGAGAGCGCCGCCACCGACATGGTCAGGGACCGCGTGCAAGTACTGCGCGCCCTGGTGGAGGACCTGCTGGAGATCTCTCGCCTGGACGCCGACGCGGAGGAGCCCGACCTGCTGGCCGTACCCCTGGCCGAAGTCGTCGCGGAGTCCCTGGCCGGGACCGGCCTCGCCGCACGACTGGTGGTCTCGGGCACGCCGGTGGCCGTGACGGACCCGCGCCGCCTGGACCGCATCGTGGCCAATCTCGTCACGAACGCGCACCGGCATGGGCGCGGGGGTGAGCACGGTGCCCAGGGCGAAGGAGTCGAGGTCACCGTCGGCGAGGGCGTCATCGTCGTACGAGATCACGGCCCCGGCTTTCCCGCCGCGCTGCTGGCAGACGGCCCGCAGCGCTTCCGCACGGGTGCGGCCGACCGCGGCCGGGGCCACGGCCTGGGCCTGACCATCGCCGCGGGACAGGCCCGCGTCATCGGGGGCACTCTGACGTTCGCCAACGCGGCGGACGACGGCGGGGCCGTGGCCACTCTCCGCCTGCCGACGGACCGCGCAGGCACCGGCTGATGCGGGCAACCGGCTGCTGATACAGAACGGATGGGCAGCCAAGCGCCGATGGAAAGGCGCCGCGGACAGCACGGAAACCAGCACCTCCAAGAGTGAACGGCATGCGCGAACGCCGCGTACGCCAGCCACGTCAGAGCCTGTGTCATATCCCCGGCCGGGCGTGCGACGCCTGGCACGCACCCTCGCCGCGTTACCGAAAAGCCCTAGTAGCTCCGCTACGAGGGCTCTCCGGCGCCTTGCGATCGCACGCACCAGACGCCGCACGCTGGTCCGACCGGGGATATGACACAGGCTCTCAGAAGCCACGGAGGTGCCCGTCGATGCACCCTGCCCCGCACCCGCGCGTCACCAGCTCGCCCGAGCCCGAGCCCGAGCGCGCGCCCAAGCCTGGGCCCAAGCCCGAGCCCGCGTT
>NZ_JASKYR010000409.1:0-7337 GCF_041028215.1 Streptomyces flavofungini | reverse complement strand
GGTCATGAACCTGGACCGGTTCCCCCCCCCCCCCCCCCGTCTGACCTGCGGGTCCCGGCCCGGAGTCGTGCCGGGACCCGCAGGTCAGACGAGGTCGAACCGGTCCAGGTTCATGACCTTGTCCCAGGCGGCGACGAAGTCGCGCACGAACTTCTCCTTGGCGTCGTCCGAGGCGTAGACCTCCGCCAGCGCACGCAGCTCGGAGTTGGAGCCGAAGACCAGGTCCGCGCGGCTGCCGGTCCACTTCTTCTCGCCCGTGGCGGCGTCCGTGCCCTCGAACGTGGTCTCGTCCTCGGAGACCGACTTCCACGTCGTGCCCAGGTCGAGCAGGTTGACGAAGAAGTCGTTGGTCAGCGTGCCCGGGGCGGTGGTGAAGACGCCGAGCGAGGACTGCTGGTAGTTGGCGCCGAGCACCCGCAGGCCGCCGACGAGGACCGTCAGCTCCGGAGCGCTCAGGTTCAGCAGGTTGGCCTTGTCGATGAGCAGGTACTCGGCGGGCAGCCGGTTGCCCTTGCCGAGGTAGTTGCGGAACCCGTCGGCGACCGGCTCCAGGGCGGCGAAGGACTCCACGTCCGTCTGCTCCTGCGTGGCGTCCGTGCGGCCGGGCGTGAAGGGCACCGTGATGTCGAAACCGGCGTCCTTGGCCGCCCGCTCCACCCCCGCGGCACCGGCGAGCACGATCAGGTCGGCGAGCGAGACCTTCTTGCCGCCGCCCCGGGTGGCGTCGAAGGTGTCCTTGATGCCTTCCAGGGTGCGCAGGACGACCGCGAGCTGGTCGGGCTGGTTGACCTCCCAGCTGCTCTGCGGGTGCAGGCGGATGCGCGCGCCGTTGGCGCCGCCGCGCTTGTCGCTGCCGCGGAAGGACGAGGCGGACGCCCACGCGGTGGAGACGAGCTGGGCGACCGTGAGGTCGGAGGCGAGGACGCTCTCCTTGAGGGAGGCGATGTCCTGCTCGTCGATGATCTCGTGGGTGGCCTCGGGCAGCGGGTCCTGCCACACCAGCGTCTCGGCGGGGACCTCCGGGCCGAGGTAGCGCACGACCGGGCCCATGTCGCGGTGGGTCAGCTTGTACCAGGCGCGGGCGAAGGCGTCGGCGAACGCGGCCGGGTCGTCCTTGAAGCGCCGCGAGATCTGCTCGTAGGCCGGGTCGAACCGGAGCGAGAGGTCGGTCGTCAGCATCGTCGGGGCGTGCGTCTTGGAGTCGTCGTGCGCGTCCGGCACCGTGCCCGCGCCCGCGCCGTCCTTGGGACGCCACTGGTGGGCGCCCGCGGGGCTCTTGAACAGCTCCCACTCATAGCCGAAGAGGATCTCGAAGAAGCTGTTGTCCCAGGTGATCGGGGTGTTCGTCCAGATGCCCTCAAGGCCACTGGTGATCGCGTCGGCGCCGACACCGGTGCCGTGCGTGCTCTTCCAGCCGAGGCCCTGCTGTTCCATGGGGGCGGCCTCGGGGTCGGCGCCCACGTTGTCGGCGGGGCCCGCGCCGTGGGTCTTGCCGAAGGTGTGGCCGCCCGCGATCAGGGCGACCGTCTCCTCGTCGTTCATCGCCATGCGGCGGAAGGTCTCGCGGATGTCGCGGGCCGCGGCGATGGGGTCCGGGTTGCCGTTGGGGCCCTCGGGGTTGACGTAGATCAAGCCCATCTGGACCGCGCCGAGCGGGTTCTCCAGCTCGCGGTCGCCGGTGTAGCGCTCGTCGTCGAGCCAGTTGGTCTCCGGGCCCCAGTACACGTCCTCGTCCGGCTCCCAGACGTCCGCGCGGCCGCCGCCGAAGCCGAAGGTCTCCAAGCCCATCGACTCCAGGGCCACGTTGCCGGTGAGGATGAGCAGGTCGGCCCAGGAGAGGCTCTGGCCGTACTTCTTCTTGACCGGCCACAGCAGGCGGCGGGCCTTGTCCAGGCTCGCGTTGTCCGGCCAGCTGTTGAGCGGCGCGAAGCGCTGCTGTCCGGCGCCCGCGCCGCCACGGCCGTCACTGATGCGGTAGGTGCCCGCGCTGTGCCAGGCCATGCGGATCATGAACGGGCCGTAGTGGCCGAAGTCGGCGGGCCACCAGGGCTGCGAGGTGGTCAGCACCTCGGCGATGTCCCGCTTCACCGCGGGGAGGTCGAGGCTCTTGAACGCCTCGGCGTAGTCGAAGTCCGCGCCGAGCGGGTTGGCCACGGCCGGGTTCTTGGCGAGGATCTTGAGGTTCAGCCGCTCCGGCCACCACTGGCGGTTTCCGCCGCCCTGGGTGGGGTGCGGGGCACGTGTGTGAGCCACCGGGCAGCCCCCCGTCTCCTCCGGCTTGGGGTCGGTGACGATCGCGTCGTGGTTCTCAGTCATGGGGATCCTTCCGGACGGGACAGATCGCGGTGCTGGGAGAACAGGGGCGGTTGAAGTCGCTCGGCCGGGGCACTCGGCCCGTGCGAGAGCGCGGCCGCAGCCGCGGGAGGGAGCGTGGCCGCAGCGGAACGGGACGGTGCGGGGCACCGGGCACGGAGGCGTGGCCGGACGTATGGCGTACGCGGTCGGCGTCGTGCCATGTCCACGGATGCCGTCGTGTCGCGTACACCGACGTCGTATACGCGGATGACGTCCGGCAGCCGACGGCGACCGCCTGCCCGCTGTCCCGATGGAACGCGGGCGGGGCACCGGATGCCGCGGCGAGCGCACCCGCCTCCTGAAATCACGCGCTGTCCCTGCTGTTGTCCCGCCCCTTGGCTACTGACCGGAACCGATCCTACGATGGACACGATCCAAGTCAATACGGCAGACAGAACCGTACGAACTCATCGACGGACGACGCATGTTGGGCTGGTGGGCATGAGTGACCTTCTGGGACGGCTCCGCTCGCGCGGCTGGCGCATGACCGCTCAGCGCCGGGTGGTCGCCGAGGTGCTCGACGGGGAACACGTCCACCTCACCGCGGACGAGGTCCTCGCGCGGGCCGCCGTCAGGCTTCCCGAGATCTCCCGCGCCACCGTCTACAACACCCTCGGCGAACTGGTCTCCCTGGGTGAGGTGAACGAGGTGACCACCACGGGCCGCGCCACGCGCTACGACCCCAACTCCCGCCACCCGCACCAGCATCTGGCGTGCAAGGGCTGCGGAGCCATCCGGGACGTCCACCCCACCGGGGACCCACTGGCCGCACTGCCGGACACCGAGCGCTTCGGCTACCGCGTGTCCCAGGCGGAGATAACGTACTGGGGCGTCTGCCCCGACTGTTCCCGCCCTCAGTGACCCGAGCGGCTGTAATAGCCGCCGAGCTGGTCGCGGTAGGCGGGGTCGCCCAGGTGCTTTTCCTTGTCGAAATCCGGGGCGTTCTTGATCTGCTCCTTGGTGCGCGCCACCAGAATCCGCCGCTCCTTGTTGTCGATCGCGGTGACCGTGCTGGCCGGAAGCATCACCTGCTTTCCGAAGATCCAGACACCGGTGTCGACGACGAGATACTGATGGGACACCTCATTGGAATGCTTGTCGACCTTTCCGATGGCACCGTCCTCGGCCTCGACCTTGTAACCCGTCAGGTCGTCGTCCGCGCGGTGTCCGACGGTCGGCACGTAATTCCACATGTCATTGCTCATCGACAACTCCTCATTTCCCCATCGGCGCGGCATCGCATCAGCTCGGCCGCCCACTGGCTCAGCCTCGAATCAGCTGAACAAGTGCCCGGCCGGGACGGCGACAAACAGCGGGAGATCCCGTCGGGGCGCGCGTAGCATCACCGCCGATGACGACAACCGACCACAGCATCAGCCCTTTCCGTATCGACGTCCCGCAGAGCGATCTGGACGATCTGCGCATCCGCCTCGACCTGACCCGCTGGCCGGACGAACTGCCGGGCGTGGGCTGGGCCTACGGCGTGCCCCGCGACTACCTGCGGGAGCTCGTCCACCACTGGCGGCACACGTACGACTGGCGGACGGCCGAGGCGAGGCTCAACGCGTGGCCGCAGTTCACCACCACCATCGACGGGGCGCACCTGCACTTCGCACACCTGCGCTCCCCCGAGCCCGATGCCACTCCCCTGCTCATGACGCACGGCTGGCCGGGTTCGATCGTGGAGTTCACGAAGGTCGCCGGCCCCCTCACCGATCCGCGCGCGCACGGCGGCGACCCCGCCGACGCCTTCCACCTGGTGCTCCCGAGCATCCCCGGATTCGGCTTCTCCGGGCCGACGAAGGACACCGGCTGGGAGTTCAAGCGGGTCGCGCGCGCCTTCGCCGCACTGATGGAACGGCTGGGGTACGAGCGGTACGGGGTGCAGGGCGGCGACTGGGGCGCGGCGATCTCACGGGAGCTCGGCCGCGTCCGCGCCGACCGGGTCATCGGCGTACACCTGAACCTGCTGCCCGCCGCGGGCGCGTCCGCGGAGCCCACCGCGGCGGAGCTCGAACCGCTCGGCGCCGCCGAGCGGGCGCGCACGCTGGCCTCGTGGGAGCGCATGCGCGAGTGGACCCGCGAGCGCCAGGGCTACGCCGACATCCAGTCCACCAGGCCGCAGACCCTCGCCTACGCCCTTACGGACTCCCCGATCGGCCAACTGGCCTGGATCTGCGAGAAGTTCAAGGAGTGGACCGACTCCGCGAGCCGCCCCGAGGACGCCGTCGACCGCGACGACATGCTGACCAACGTGATGCTGTACTGGCTGACCGGCACCGCCAACTCCTCGGCCCGCATCTACTACGAGCGCTCCCACGCCGACTACTGGGGCGCCCCGCCCGAGCCGAGCAGCACGCCGACCGCGCTGGCCGACTTTCCCCGCGACAACTTCATTCCGCTGCGGCACATCGCCGAGCGCAGGGACAACATCATGCGCTGGACGTCGTACGACCGGGGCGGCCACTTCCCGGCCATGGAGGTGCCTGAGCTGCTGACCGGTGACATCAGGGCGTTCTTCCGTTCGCTGCGTTAGCCCTGCGGCGGGGCCGGGTCATCGTCGCGGAGTGGCCTTGCGGGCCCGGAAGGCCGCCGCCTTCGTGCGGCTCTGGCAGGCCGTGGAGCAGAACTGGCGGGCGGTGTTGCGGGAGCCGTCGACATAGACGCGGTCGCAGCGCTCGGCCCGGCAGACCCCGAGGCGGCTCGCGAGGCCGCCGCCCACGGCCAGGGCCAGCGCGGTGGCGCAGCCCGCGCTCCAGCCGACGGCGAAGGAGTCGTCGGCGCCGTGGAAGTGCAGTTGCCAGGGCTCACCCTCGGCCCGGTCGAGCTGCGGCCGGGCGCCGCTGTCGCCGAGCAGGCCGTTCACGGCCGCGGCGGCGTCGTCCATCCGCTCCTCCTGCACGGCCTCGAAGACCTCGCGCATGCGTCGTGCCGTCCGCGCCAGGTGCTCCGCCTGCGCGGCGGTGATCTCGCGGGGCAGCGACGCGCCCGTGCGCGGAACCGCGGCGTCCACCGCCCGCGGCAGCTCGGGTCCGCGCGGGGCGGTGTGGTCCCGGCCGCGCGCCTGCCCGTCGGTCAGGTCGTTCACGAGGGATACGGCCGCTTCAAGCAGCACTGCCACATGACTGTCGAACATCACTTGACCGGTCACTCCTCAGGTCGCTACGGTCTCGTGACTGTCATTATCCATGACGGCAGTAACGCAGAGGGGGTGGACCGTGCCGCGCACGGTGTGGCTGCTGGTGGCGGCGCGGGCCGTCAACCGGCTCGGCGCGTTCTCCCTGGCGTTCCTCACGGTCTTCATCAGCACCCGGTTCGGCGCGAGCGCCAGGACCGCCGGGCTGCTGTCGGCGGCCTTCGGCGTCGCCACCATCCCCTCCCGCCTGGCCGGGGCGCGCCTCGCGGGGCGGATCGGGCGCCGCGACACCATCGTGCTCGGCCTCGGCGGCTGCGCGGCCGCCCAGATTGGCATCGCCACGGCCACTTCACTGCCCGCCGTGGCGGTCTGGGCGGTCCTGCTGGGGCTCGTCTTCGAGCTGTACGAACCGGCGAGCCAGGGGCTCATCGCCGACGCCGTCGGGCCCGGCGAGCGGGTGCGCGCCTACAGCCTGCTCAACGCCGCGCTCGCCGTCGGCGGCACGGGGGCGGGGCTGCTCGCGGCGGGTGTGGGGCGATGGGATCTGCGGTGGCTGTTCGTCGCCGACGCGGTGACCTGCCTGCTCTGCGCGTTGGTCGTCCGGTGCGCCCTGCCCGCCGACCGCCCCTCGCCGCGTACGGGAGGCACTCCCGGGCGAGACGCCGTCGCACCCTGGAGGGACCGCGCGCTGTGGGCCGTGCTCGCCTCCGGCACGGTCTTCGCGCTGGTCTACATGCAGATCATGATGGCCCTGCCGCTGACCCTCGCCGAGCGGGGGCTGCCGGTCGCCGACGCCGGGCTGCTGTTCACCGTCTCGGCCGCGACCGTCGTGGCGGCGCAGCCAGCCCTGCGGCTGACCCGGATCGCCGGACTCGGGGCGCCCGCGGCGCTCGCGCTCGGCTATGTCCTGCTGGCGCTCGGCATGGCGGGATACGCGCTCGCGCACACCCTGCCCGCCTTCGCCGCCGCCACCACCGTGTGGAGCCTGGGCGATGTGCTCGTTCTCGGCCGCGCCACCAGCGTCGTGG
Source organism: Streptomyces flavofungini (assembly GCF_041028215.1). GTDB lineage: Bacteria > Actinomycetota > Actinomycetes > Streptomycetales > Streptomycetaceae > Streptomyces > Streptomyces flavofungini_B. Next base: position 818 of record NZ_JASKYR010000409.1, on the reverse strand, counting down.
CCACTCTGGCACCGGCCGGGGCCGCCGACCGCTATCTGGCCGTCTTCGGGGTGAGCTGGGGTGTTGCCACCGTGGTGGCGCCGGTCAGCGCCACTCAGCTCCTCGCCCACGCGGGCGCCGGGACGCTGTGGGGCGTGACGGCCGCCGGCTGCCTCGCGCTCGCGGCGGTGCAGCCGCTCGTGATCGCGGGCGAACGGTTCGAGCCCCGCCCGGGGGCGGGGCTCGACCAGAGGAAGAGAGGTACCGGTCAGGCGGCCAGGAGCGAGTCGTCCTGAGTGGCGACACCGGCGAGCAGGGCCTTGGCCGTCGCGAGCGCGGCATCGGGGGTCCGGGTACCCGTGGAGACGCACAGGGTGTACGACACGTCCTCAAGACGCCTGCGGACGTCGGGCGAGTCCTCATGGGCCTGAAGATCTCGCAGCTCCGCGTAGGTCGACAGCAGGCTGTGCAGGAACGTGGGGTGGGGCCTGAGCACGGGTGCTCCTTCCGTCTGATGCGAAGAATCGCTGGTCTGGCGCGGTATCGCCGCCTCCGGTTCGACCTTTCGACCATTGGCTGCACCCTTGTGCCCGCTCCGACGACGGGTATTCACCGAAGGCGGGACGGATTCATGCAGATGTCATCAAACAGCCCCCGGAGCCTGCGGCAGCCCACGACAAAGGGCTGCGGCGACGCCGCCGGGGAGCGGGATTTCAGCGAGCCAGATTGTACGGCGGTCCAGACATGCTGAAGGCCATTGCCGACGTTCTCCGAGCCATCGGTGGCGCCATCGCCACGGTGGTCACGCTCCCGTTCCGCGCCGTCGCGCGGAACGGGAG